>NZ_DLOC01000007.1:0-75485 GCF_002478465.1 Empedobacter sp. UBA7494 | reverse complement strand
AAGTAATTTTTTCGGGAGATTTTTTTCAGTTACCGCCGATTGGTGAAGAGTGGGAAGAATCGAAAGATAAATTCTGTTTTATGTCCGATGCTTGGGTTCAATCAAAAGTGCATATTTGTTATTTGACAGAGCAATATCGTCAAACAAACAATGCATTGAATGATATTTTGAATGAAATTCGTTCGGGGAATATTTCGCAAAAAACAGTTGATTTATTAGAAACTCGAATCGAATATTTTCCAGATGAAATAGATTCACAAACTCGTTTGTATACACATAATATGGATGTGGACCGAATTAATAAAGGTCAATTGATTAATATTGATTCATCTTCCAAAACATTTGAAGCAAAAGTTGCGGGAAATCCAGCTTTGGTTGAGGTTCTTAAAAAATCTGTTTTAGCAGAAGAAGTTTTAGAATTGAAGATAGGAGCGAAAGTGATGTTTGTTCGTAACAATTTCGAAGTTGGTTTTGTAAACGGAACGCTTGGAAATGTTTCGGGGTATACTGAAAAAGACGAGCCAATTATCAAAACATTAGATGGAGAATTTTACATTGCAAAACCAGAAACGTGGGCAATAGAGGACGAAAGCGGAAAAGCATTGGCTTCATTTACACAAGTTCCGTTGCGTTTGGCTTGGGCGATTACGATTCATAAATCACAAGGAATGACGTTAGATTCTGCGTTTATTGATTTATCAAAAGCGTTCGAAAAAGGACAAGGGTATGTTGCACTTTCACGTTTACGAGATTTAAATTCGTTGATGTTACACGGATTGAATCAAACAGCTTTAGAAATTGATTCACTTGCAATGAAGGCTGATAGACGTTTTCAGGTTTTATCGAATGAAATGGATGAGTTTCTAGATGAAAAAGAATTGCAAAACTCTTGGGCTGCTTTTATCCGATATTCTGGTGGAACTTTGGATAAAAAACAAATTGCAAAAAATATCGAAAAGAATAAAACCAAAGAAAAAGGACAAAAGAAATCGACTTACGAAATTACATTAGAATATGTGAAAGAAGGTTTGTCTTTAGATCAAATCGCAGAGAAAAGAGGTTTAACTACTTCAGCAATTGTCGATCATATTGGTAAAATCAAAGAAAGTGAGCCTGATTTGGATTATTCAAAATTTAAACCTTCTGATAAAATTATTGATAAAGTTCGATTAGCGTATAGTGAAATCGAATTTGAAGAGAATAAAGTTTTAAAACCAATTTATGATTATTTCAATGGTGAAATTGGTTATGAAGACATCAAAAAAGCATTACTTTTTATAGATTAAATAAAAATTGTCAGTTCAAAAATCTAAATAACTGACAAAATTGGTCAAATTATTCGAAAGGAATAGTTGTTGTTAAAAGATAAGTATTAAAAATGAACGCTTTTTAAAAGCATCCATAATTTACAATTTATGTCAATAGAAAACAATAATGTAGTTTCAGTAAACTACTCATTACATACCATCGAAGCGAATGGTGAAAAAGTATTTGTAGAACAATCAAATACAGAAGAGCCATTAACTTTTTTATTTGGAGCTGGAATGATGATTCCAAAATTTGAAGAAGAATTAAAAGAATTAACAATTGGTGATAAAAAATCATTCGTAATTACTCCAGCAGAAGGATACGGTGAAAGAGTAGAAGAAGCTGTTGCTCAATTACCTTTAGATATGTTCAAAGAATCTGGATTGCCACCAGTTGGAGCAATTTTACCTTTGACTGATGATGCAGGAAATCAATTCCGTGCTTCAGTTGTAGAAGTGACAGAAGAGGCTGTAATTGCAGATTTGAATCCTCCAATGGCAGGAAAAACATTAGAATTTGAAGTTGAAATTCTTAATGTTCGTCCAGCAACTGAGGAAGAATTATCTCACGGACACGCACATGGAGTTGACGGAACTCAAGGGCACTAAAAAATATTTTCAAAAGGCTATTTCAATTTGAGATAGCCTTTCTTGTTTTTAATTGTGAATAAATCATTAATAAATAGATTAAATCCACGTTATATTTTTCGACTTGCATCAACTAAAATCTTATCTTTGTAAAACAAACAAGATTACTTACAAACAAACATGAAAATAGCTGTATTTGTTTCCGGTGGCGGAACAAATCTTCAAAATATTATTGATGCAGTTGAAGACGGAACGTTACCAAATGTCGAGATTTCGATGGTAATGGCAGACCGAGATTGTTATGCAATAGAACGATCTTTGGATAAAGATATCCGAACGTATGTCTTAGACCGAAAAACTTTTTCGGAAGATGCTGAACATAATTTAGAAGGAGAAGAAATCGACTTAATTGTTTTGGCAGGTTTTTTAACCATATTATCTCCAGAATTTACCTCGAAATGGGGCTCGAAAATGATTAATATTCATCCTGCATTATTACCAAAATTTGGTGGAAAAGGAATGTATGGCGCGAAAGTTCACAAAGCAGTTTTAGAAGCTGGTGAAAAAACATCAGGAGCAACTGTACATTTTGTAACGGCTGGTGTAGACGAAGGACAAATTATTTGTCAAGGAACTTTTGAAATTGAAGAAGGTGATGAAGTAGCAGATTTACAGCGTAAAGTTGCTGAGGTAGAAAGTGAAATCTACATCAAGGCAATCAAGCAAATCAGCGAAGCATAAAATATAGAATGCCTCAATGTCTTGTACATTGAGGTTTTTCATTTCCAATAAAATAGTAAACAAACAATAAACTTTAAAAACTAAACACAATGCAAAAACAAGCGCTAATCAGTGTTTCGGACAAGTCGAACTTGTTAGAATTTGCAAAATTCTTGGTTGAACAAGACTACAAAATCTTATCAACTGGAGGAACATTCAAACATTTACAAGACAACGGAATCGAAGTTACAGAAGTAAAAGATGTAACTGGTTTTCCTGAGATTTTGGATGGTCGCGTAAAATCTTTACATCCTGCAATTCATGGTGGTATTATGGCGCGTCGTTCGGACGAAAACCATATGGCAACAATTGCAGAACACGGAATTAACCCAATCGATATTGTTATTGTAAATCTTTATCCATTCTTCGAAAAGATGAACACAGGTCTTTCTGAAGCTGAAATGATTGAATTTATTGACATCGGTGGACCATCAATGTTACGTTCTTCTGCAAAGAATTTTTATGATGTAACAGTTGTGACAGATGTGAATGATTATGAAATAGTAATGAATGAAATTCGTGAGAATGGTTCAACTTCTATCGAAACGCGTAAATTATGTGCTGGTAAAGTGTTCAACTTAACTTCTGCTTACGATGCGGCGATTTCTACTTACATTTTAGGTGAAGATTTCCCTCAATTTTTAGAGTCTTCTTACGAGAAAGTGATGGATTTACGTTACGGAGAAAATCCACATCAAAAAGCGGCTTATTATGTTGATAAAACAAAAAATGGTGCAATGAAAGATTTCGAATATTTACAAGGAAAAGAACTTTCTTTCAATAATATTCGTGATATGGATTTGGCTTATAAAGTAGTTTCAGAATTTGAAGAAATAACTTGTTGTGCAGTGAAACATTCAACACCTTGTGGAGTGGCGATTGGAGATAATGTTTTAGAAGCTTATGAAAAAGCTTATGAATGTGATCCAATGTCAATTTTTGGTGGAATCATCGCTTTCAATAGAGAAGTTGATGGAAAAACTGCAGTTGAATTAAATAAAATTTTCTTAGAAATTGTGATTGCGCCTTCATTTACAGAAGAAGCGTTAGAAATTTTTAAACAAAAGAAAAATTTACGAATCATCAAAGTGAAGAATCCTGTTTCGGATAAAGTAACTTATGTAAAAGTTGATGGAGGATTAATTGTTCAGTCTACAGATAATCAGTTTTCAACAGATCTTAAAGTTGTAACAGAAGCTCAACCAACAGATCGTCAAATGACTGATTTAGTTTTTGCTCAAAAAATTGTAAAATGGGTAAAATCTAACGCGATTGTTGTAGCGACAAATGGTCAAGCTTACGGAATCGGTGGAGGTCAAACGAATCGTATTTGGGCGGCTCAACAAGCGATTGCACGTGCAAAAGAAAAAGTGGAAGAAGATTTAGTTTTAGCTTCAGATGCATTTTTCCCTTTCCGTGATGTAGCTGATTTTGCAGCAGAAAATGGAATTAAAGCAATTATTCAACCAGGAGGATCAATCAAAGATCAAGAGTCTATCGATGCTTGTAATGAACGCGAAATCCCGATGGTTTTCACAGGAATGAGACATTTTATGCACTAAAATTCGATATGCGATATTCGTTTTGCGATGTTGGAATTTAAGATTAACTTAGTGTAAATGAGAAGTTATAGCAATTTAGACGTATGGCAAAAAAGTTTGGAAATTTTAAGACTGGTTTATAATCTTTCTAATAAATTTCCAGAATCAGAAAAGTATGGATTAACTGTTCAAATAAAAAGAGCAGTTGTTTCAATTCTTTCAAATATCGCAGAAGGTTCTGGAAGAAATTCAAATCAGCAAATGATTAATTTTCTATCTATTTCAAAAGGTTCTGATTTTGAGGTTGAAGCTCAATTAATAATAGCTTTTGAGTTGAATTATATAACAGAGTCAGAATTAAATGAAGCTTTAGAATTAATTGATCATTATTGTAGAATGAATAATAATTTTCAAAACTATTTAACAAAGAAAAACAATGGAACAAAATAATAGCGCAAACCGCGAATCGCAAACCGCAACTCGCATCTTAGTAATCGGTTCAGGTGGTCGTGAACATGCAATAGGATGGAAGTTTGCTGAAGATTTCAAGCAAAAAGGACAAGATTTAGAATTGTTTTTTATTCCAGGAAATGCAGGAACAGCTCAAATCGGAACAAACGTTTCAGTTTCTTCGATTGAAGAAATGAAAAATTTCGCGAAAGAAAATCAAATCGATTTAACTTTTGTTGGACCAGAAGCTGAATTAGCAGAAGGTATCGTTGATATTTTTCAGAAAGAGAATTTAAATGTTTTTGGACCTCATAAAGCAGCTGCGCAATTAGAAGCTTCTAAAGCTTTTGCGAAGGATTTTATGGATAAATATGGTGTGAAAACAGCAAAATATAAAAATTTTCAAGGACCAATGTTGGCGATTGATTATTTGAAAACACAAGATTATCCAATTGTAGTGAAAGCCTCTGGTTTAGCGGCTGGAAAAGGAGTTATTATCTGCCAAGATTTTGAAGAAGCAAAACAAGCTGTTTTGGATATCATGGAAGATAAAACCTTTGGTGATGCAGGAAACGAAGTGGTTATTGAAGAATATTTAGAAGGTTTTGAAGCCTCTATTTTGTCTTTCTTTAACGGGAAAAAAATCGTTCCATTTGTTTCGGCAAAAGATCACAAGAAAATTGGTGAAGGAGAAACTGGTCTTAATACTGGTGGAATGGGCGTTATCGCTCCAAATCCATTGTTTACGGAAGAGCATTTCAAAATGTTCGAAGAAGAAATTATGGAGCCAACAAAATGTGGTTTAATTAAGGAAAGATCAGAGTTTGCTGGTGTTATTTTCTTTGGATTGATGATTACAACAAAAGGTGTTTATTTGTTGGAATATAACCTAAGAATGGGCGATCCAGAAACGCAAACAACTTTACCTTTGTTAGAAAATGATTTGGCTGAGGTTGTAAATAAAGCAATTAAAGGAGAAGATTTTGACTTGACTTTCAAAAATCAACATGCGTGTTGTGTGGTGATGGTTTCGGGAGGATATCCAGGAAATTACGACAAAGGTTTTGAGATTCGTGGTTTAGAAAATGTAACTTGTCCTAATTTTATTGCTGGTGCAAAATTATCAGGTGAACAAATTGTTACTTCTGGTGGACGCGTAATCAACATAGTTGGATTAGGAAATACATTAGAAGAAGCACGTGAAACTGCTTACGAAAACATCAAAAAAGTACATTTTGATTACGAATATTATCGAAATGATATTGGAGTAATTCAATAAAAAATACAGTTTATATTATTAAAAAATGCGTTTCAAATGAAACGCATTTTTTTTAATTTATTCTGAAAATTCGACGTGATAAACATCGCTTTTATTTCGATTTATTTTTCGATATTCAAATCCTCCAGCTTGCGGAATAATTTCGACTAAATCAAATGATTGACAACTTTTTGGCAAACCATTAAAAATTAAAGTGAAATGAAGAGACGAACCTTCTTCGATATACGTCCAATTTGGATACATTGTAATTCCGTCCGCAAAAACCAATTGACAACGTTTTCCTGATTGATTATCAATAATAAAAGTAGAAGGCCAAATACGTGCAGCATTTGCATATTCATCTGCCGCCATACAACAATGTATAATAACCTGACTTTCTTCTTCGATATTGGTTAAGAGCTCAGAATCAATAAAAATCTTTTCTTCAAGAATAGTTGCACTCATTATTTTGCAATTTTCTTAATGTACAATTCTTCTACTTTTGCACGTGCCCAATCTGTTTTTCGAAGAAATTTCAACGATGATTTCAAACTTGGATTATCATTAAAACATCTGATGTTAATTTGATTTCCCAAACCTTCCCAACCGCCGTAATAAATTACTAATTCTTCGATAATATCGTCTAAACGTTTTCCGTGTAATGGATTATTTTTTTGACTTTCCATTTTGCAAATTTACGAAAATGTTTTTGGTGAATTTAGAATAGTTCAAGCTTTCTAAAATTCATATTTTTCTTCCAATTGTTCTGCTAAATGTAAAATATCATCCACTCGCGCTAATTGCTCAATCCAATTGGTCGGAATTGTTTCTGCATCATAATAAATCCCTGCAATTCCACCAGCAATACAAGCAATTGTATCGGTATCATGTCCTAAATTCACCGCTTTCAAAACACAATCTTTATACGAACTTGTATGTAGCAAACACCAAATAGAAGCTTCTAAACTATCCATGACATAACCAGTTGATTTAATTTCATCTTCTTTTAAATCAATTAGTTTTCCACTTAAAATTCGTTCGAAATATGTAAATTCATTTTTATAAATTTCATTTTCTTCTAAGAATAATTTTAACCAAAAATTTGTGTTCAGATAAGCTTCTTCTAGATTTTCGGCATCTAAAACGTTCAACGCAAATTCAATATAATAAATACACGCCAAAACAGAACGATTGTGCGCATGCGTGATAGAAGAAACTTCTTTGACGATTTCACAGCGTTCATCAATCGATAAATCTTTCGTGAAAATTGCTAAAGGAAGAATACGCATTAACGATCCATTTCCATTATCAGATTCGGCTGTAGAACCAGCCTCAATTGGATTTTTTACAACTCGTAAACGATTTATTGCTTTTCGTGTAGAAATTCCAACATCAAAGACTTCTCCGTCAGCTGTCCAATAACCTTCGTGCATCCACATCTGAAATTTTTCTGCAATATCATTCACATTATAACCATTACACAACGATTCAGCCAAGCAAAACATCATCGAACTATCGTCAGAAAAAGTGCCAGGAGGCATATTGTATGTTCCATAACCCATCATATCTGTGACAGGATTTTGTTGTAAATATTGCCTACTTTTAAACTCAACTGGAACTCCTAATGCGTCACCAACCGCCGATCCAATTAATATATTTTTCGAAAAATTTTTTCTATTCATAACTTTCTTTTATAAATGAAAAATAATTGATTTTTTTGAATATATCCAAATTATTTTTGAAAATTTATGAATTAATCATAATAAATTTATCTTTTTCGGATAAAATATTAAAAGGTTTAAAATAGATAAAAAAGAATAAGTCGTATTGTCAGTTTTGAAAAAATTGGAACTGATTTTGATTAAATTACCACACAAACTTATTAATTACTATGGCTTTTATAGATTATTATACAACATTAGGTCTGCAAAAGACCGCATCACAAGATGAGATAAAAAAAGCTTATCGGAAATTGGCGCGTAAGTATCATCCCGATCTTAATCCAAATAACGATGAAGCTGCACAGAAATTTAAAGAATTAAATGAAGCAAACGAAGTGTTGAGCGATCCAGAAAAACGTAAAAAATACGATAAATATGGAGAAAATTGGCAACATGGTGAAGAATATGAAAAAGCTCGTCAGCAACAACAGCAACAATATCAATATAGTAATAGCGATTTTGATGGAGCTGAAGGTTTTGGTGATTTTGATGGCTATTCAGATTTTTTCAGTTCGATGTTTGGACGCGAAGGAAGGAGTAGATCAACAGGTTATAAAGGGCAAGATGTTAATGCCAGTTTGACACTAAATTTGACAGATACATTGACTTCGCATAAACAAACTTTTGCTGTGAATGGTAAAAATATTCGAATTACAATTCCAGCTGGAGTAGAAGATGGGCAAACGATTAAGATAAAAGGTCACGGTGGAAAAGGTTATAACAATGGTCCAAATGGAGATTTGTATATCACGTTTCATATCGAAAATAATACGTCTTTTGAAGTTAATGGAGCAGATTTATCTACAATTGTTGAAATCGACTTATACGATGCAATTTTGGGTGGAGAAGCGATGATTGATACACTTTCTGGAAAAGTGAAAGTTCCAATAAAAGAAGGAACAGAGAATAATAAAAAGGTTAAATTGAAAGGAAAAGGTTTACCAATTTATAAGAAAGATGATCAATTTGGAGATTTGTATGTGACATTTTCAGTAAAAACTCCAACTAATTTATCAGCAGAAGAAAAAGAATTATTCGAGAAATTACGTTCACTTAAAAAAGCTTAAAACCATGAAAAATGTAACGATATCTGTTATTCAGTTTAGTAAATATCATCAGATTGAACCTCAATTTGTGATTGATTTGTACAAAAATGATTTGGTTGTTTTGCACGAGCGTAACCAAGAATATTTTATCGAAGAAAATGATTTGAAATTAATCGAACGATTTATTGAATTTCATTATAATTTGGGCGTTAATATAGAAGGTTTAGAAGTGATTCATCATCTTTTGAAACAAATCGAAACGCTACAAAAGCAATTAAAATAAACGAATTCAAAAACAACCTTTGCAGAAAACTGCAAAGGTTGTCTTATTTTTGCATAAATATTTTTGTATGGATACTCCCGAAAAGAAGAGTAAATTAAAAAAATTACATTCGCGCAATCGTCATTTAGCGCCTTATAATTTCGAAAAATTGTGTGCGATTTATTCGCCACTTTCCAAATATATCAAACCCAATAAAGAGAACGAACCAACGATTAATTTCTCGGATAGAGAAGCTGTAAAAGCGTTGAACAAAGCGTTGTTGAAAACATATTATGACATCGATTATTGGGAATTGCCAAAAGATAATTTGTGTCCGCCAATTCCTGGTCGCGCCGATTATATTCATTACATTGCCGATATTTTGGGCGAAAATTTTGATGGTGTAATTCCACGTGGAAAAGATGTAAAAGTCTTGGACGTTGGTGTTGGTGCGAATTGTATTTATCCGATTATTGGAAATTACGAATACGATTGGAACTTTGTTGGTGCAGAGTTGGATTATGCTTCTTTCAAAAATGCAGAAGAAATTGTAAAGAAAAATGCTCGATTACGTAACAAAGTTGAGATTAGAATGCAATTTAATCCAAACAATATTTTCAAGAATATCATCAAACAAGGCGAGAAATTTGATATTACAATTTGTAATCCTCCATTTTTTAGATCGAACCAAGAAGTGATGGAGCAAACAATGCGTAAACTGAAAAACTTAGGTCAAAAATCTGATCAAAAACCAATTCAAAACTTTGGTGGGAATAATTCTGAGCTTTGGTGCAGAGGAGGAGAGCGTCTGTTTATCACGAAAATGATAAAAGAAAGTGCGGATTATAAACATCAAGTAAAATGGTTTACAACATTGGTTTCTAAGAAAGAAAATGTTCGAATTTTGGAAGGTATTTTGAAACGTGAAAAAGTAAGAGATTACCGAATTGTAAATATGCAACAAGGGAATAAAATTTCGCGTTTACTAGTTTGGAGATTTTAATTGATCTATTTTTAATTCATTAAAGGTTTTATTTAAAATTATTCCAAATTTTTATGAAGGCTTTATTCAATTTAAGATTTGTTTTACCTTGTATAAACAAGATTATAACAAATGAAAACAAATAGAATAATGGCTTTTTTAGGAGTTTTAGCGTTGATGTTTAGTATCTTTTCGTTTACAACTTCTCGCCAAATTGACACAGGAAAAGCAATTTCAAGTTCAGAATGGAAAAACCTAAAAGTGTTACCACAAAACATTTCAGAAGATAGTTTGAAAGGTTTGATGCGCGGATATAATGCTGCTTTAGGTGTGAAATGTAATTTTTGCCACGCCGAAAATCCTGAGACTAAAAAGATGGATTTTGCAAGTGATGCAAATAAAGAAAAGGAATTTGCACGTCATATGATTGTGATGACACGTGATATAAACGCAAAGAATTTCAATTGGGAAAACTCAAAAAATCCAGAAATGATCAATGTTGTAACATGTGTAATGTGCCACAGAGGTAATGAAAGTCCTACAAAATCATTGATTGAGCCTGTAAACGTTGAATTGAAAAACGTGAAAGATGTTGCAAAAGAAAAATTAGTTCCAGCATCTGGTTCAGCGAAAGTTGAGAAAAAATAAAGAATAGAAATATAAGCTCCATTTTTGGAGTTTTTTTTATAAATTTAAGCTTGTTAACATTGTTGATATGATTAAATTTTTATGCATTCTTGTTGCTTTATCAACATTTAGTTGTAACAAAACATAAAGAAATTTCAAAATGACTCGGTTACAAAAACAGATTCTAAAGATTTAATGGTTAAAAAATATTATAATGGTTTTGGAAAATATTCTCATCCATTATATTTATATGATGAGTTTGAAATGAAAGATTCAACTAAAATAAAAATGCTTATTATATAGACAATAGATTAGTCAAAATTGAAAAATATCTTCTTCATAATTCTAATATGGATTTATTTATAATTACAATGAATATGGAGATTTAGAAAAAGTTATTAATTTACCAATAGAAGATAAAAAGTGAGATGTATAAAATTTAAAAAAGCCATTCGTAAGAATGGCTTTTTTAAATTTATTTCGAAGTAATAATCTACTCTTTAACCTCCGATTTATTCGAAATTAGCGACCAAATAATTGTTGTTAATAGAACTCCACCAATGATTGATAATGAAACTGTCGATTCGAAATGATAGAATGGCATAATAATCATTTTAATTCCGATAAAACTTAAAATAATCGCTAAACCGTAATGTAGTTTATTGAATTTGTCCATTGAATTTGCCAACAAGAAATACAACGATCTTAGTCCTAAAATTGCAAAAATATTAGATGAATATAGAATAAATGGATCGTCAGGAGCAACAGCGAATATAGCGGGAATACTATCTACAGCGAAAACCAAATCAGTTACTTCAATTACCATTAAAGCAACGAAAAGTGGTGTTGCCATTTTAATTCCGTTTTGTACAGAAAAGAATTTATCTCCATCAAAATTTGGTGTAACTTTAAAGAATTTGTGTACTAGTTTAACACCAAAATTTTGAGATAAATCTTGGTTTTCATCATCATCACTTGATTTCCAAGATTTGATTCCAGCAACGATTAAGAAGAAACCAAATAGTGTTAAAACGACATTTGGACGGAAGAATTGTTTTGCTGCAAAATTTGCATGAGTCGCTTCATCACCAAGATTAAAGTGCCAATCTCCAATTGAAAAAGCTGGTAAATAAGTCATTTTAATTAACTCAACTCCTGCAAAAATAAAGATTGCTCTAAAAAGAAGAGCACCTAAAATTCCCCAAAAAAGGACTTTATGTTGATATTCTTTTGGAATTTTAAAGAACCCAAAAACGAGGATGAAGACGAATAAATTATCGACAGATAATGCTTTTTCTATCCAATATGCCGCCTGAAATTGCGAAAATTTATTGATGGCAAATGCATGTCCATCTGCTTCTTTAAAAACGAAATAAATCACTCCACTAAAAATCATCGCCAAGGAAATCCAAACGACAGTCCAAGTAAGCGCTTCTTTGTTCGAAACTGCATGTGCATTTTTATTAAAAACACCTAAATCAAGTAGCAACATAATAATTACTGCAACTCCAAAAACAGTTATTAGTCCAGGATGATTCAACATACTATCCTGCACAACACTGAAAATACTCATATAAATTTATTTAATTTGACAATTTACTATAAATTTACCAATCCTAACCAGATTAGACTTTAAAAATGTTTCTACAAAAGAAAAAACAAGCAAAATTAATTTATTCCGGAATGAAAAGAGTAATCGCATACGTATTCTTAACAATTATTTTACCTATCGCCTCGAAAGCACAACAAGTTTCGCCATTGTACAAAGATTCTATTCAGATGAAATGGGTGGACGAAAAGTACAATTCGATGTCATTGGAAGAAAAAGTAGGTCAGTTATTTATCGTTGCAGCCTATACAAATAGAGATGCTGCGCATGAGAATAATATTCAAAAATTAATTGAAGAAGAACATATCGGAGGATTAATTTTTATGCAAGATCAAGCGGCTCATCAAATTGAGTTAACAAATAAGTTTCAATCGATTTCTAAAATTCCATTATTGATTGGTATGGATGCAGAATGGGGGTTGGCAATGAGATTGAAAGGAGTGGAGCGTTTTCCTTGGAATATGACGCTTGGCGCTTTACGCGATAATAAATTGATTTATCAAGTTGGAAAGCAAATTGGTGTGCAAGCGAATAGAATGGGCGTCCAGTTTAATTTTTCGCCTTCGGTTGATGTCAATATTAATCCAAATAACCCAATTATTGGGAATCGTTCTTTTGGTTCAAATCCTGATCGCGTTGCAGAAAAAGGAATTGCTTATATGGATGGGATGCGTGCACAAAACGTGTTATCCTCTGCAAAACATTTTCCTGGACATGGAAATACGGATCAAGATTCGCACAAAGTTTTACCTTTAATTCCAGATAATAAAGCAGATTTAGAGAAATATCACATTGCGCCTTTCAAAAAAATGATTGATGCAGGTGTACAGTCAATTATGGTGGCACATCTAAATGTTCCAGCTTTAGAACCAGATCCAAAAATACCTTCAACTTTATCTAAAAATATTATTACAGATTATTTGAAAGGAGAATTACAATTCAAAGGAATTGTGATTACAGATGCGTTGAATATGGATGGTGTAGCAAAAATGTTTCCTGCTGGTGATGTAGATTATAGAGCATTTGTAGCGGGAAATGATATTTTATTGTTTTCGCAAAATGTACACGTTGGGAAACAAAAAATTATTGATGCAATAAATAAAGGTCAGATTTCTGAAGCGCGTTTAGAAGAAAGTGTGAAGAAAATTTTGATGGCGAAATATATCACAGGTTTAAATGAGATTAAAACTTTAAATCCTACAAATGTGTTAGAAGATTTAAATTCTCCAACAAATTTAGCTTTAACAACTAAGATTTTTGAAAAAGCTTCGACAGTTGTAAAGAATGAACACAAACTTTTACCAATTAAAAAATTGAATCAAAAAATAGCTTTTGTTCCACTTGAACAAACAGATTATGATCAATTTTTGACACATTTACAAAAATATACAAATGTAGAATTGGTGAAGATTTCAAATCCAAATCAAATCAATTTATTGAATGATTATGATGTGATTATTTCTGGAGCGTTTCTATCGAATGAAACGGTTTATAAACCTTATAAATTGTCCGATAATTCGAAAGCAATTTTGAAAGCGTTACCAAAAGACAAAAAGAAAATCTTTTCGTTATTCACAAGTCCTTACGGGTTGAAAGATTTAGATTTATCAAATTTAGACGCGGTTACAGTTCATTATCAAAATACAAAAGATGCACAAGCAGCTGCTGCACAAGTTATTTTTGGAGCAATTGATGCAGATGGAACATTTCCAGTAGATATCAATCAAAATTTAAAAGAAGGACAAGGAATTGTAACAAAACACATCAAACGTTTGGGATTTACTGCACCTGAAAATGTGAATTTAGGAAAAAAAAACTCTCAGAAATAGATAAACTTGCCGAAGAAGCAATCGCAAATCATTACACGCCTGGAATGCAAATTTTAGTCGCAAAAGATGGGAAAATAGTGTATGATAAAAGCTTCGGAACACAAGATAAAAATTCTTCAAAAAAAGTGAAGTGGACAGATTTATATGATGTTGCTTCGGTAACAAAGGTGACGGCGACGTTGCCTTTGTTGATGTTGGAGGTAAACGAAGGCAAGTTAAACCTTGATCAAACAATTGGAGAAATCGATAATGATGTTAAGAATTCGAACAAATCTTCTTTAAAAGTTCGTGAAGTATTAGCGCATCAAGCTGGTCTTAAACCTTGGATTGGTTTTTACAATGAAACGGTCAATGTAAAAAATGCGCGATTATATTTAGATTTCTATTCGAGAAAGCAAGACGAAGAACATCAAATAAAAGTTACAGATAACATTTATATCATCAATTCTATAAAAGATACGATTTACGAAGATATTTATAAATCATCTTTAGGTCGTAAATCATATGAATATTCAGATTTAGGTTATTATATTTTCAAAAAGAAATTAGAAAAGGATTTTGGGAAAGATCTGAATCAACTGACACAAGAGAAATTTTATCAATCATTAGGAATGTATCGCACAACATTCAATCCAAAGGAAAAATTTAGTTTAGAAGATATTATTCCAACCGAATATGACAAAACCTACAGAAATCAACTCGTTCATGGTTTTGTACATGATCAAGGAGCTGCGATGATGGGCGGAATTGCTGGTCATGCTGGTTTATTTTCCAACTCGATTGATTTAGCAAAATTGATGCAAATGTATTTGAATGCAGGCGAATATGGTGATGAGGTTTATTTGAAGCCAGAAACGGTGGCGGAATTTACCAAACAACAATTCAAAGGCAATCATCGTGGAGCTGGATTTGATAAAATGCAAACAACGTCTAAAATAGGTCCATCATCCGAAAGTTTTGGTCATACAGGTTTTACAGGAACGATAGTTTGGGCTGATCCTCAGTATAAAATTGTATATATTTTTCTTTCGAATCGTGTCAATGAAACTGTCGAGCCAAATTATCTTTCCATTAAAAAAGTGCGAGAAAATATTCGACAAGTAATTTATGAAGCAATTTTACCTTAAATTTGTCTAAATAAAAATCGCGAATGAAAATAGGAATTGTATGCTATCCAACCTACGGAGGGAGTGGAATTGTGGCAACAGAACTGGGAATGGATTTAGCGGAAAAAGGTCATGAAGTACATTTTTTTAGCACAAATGTTCCTGCGAGATTAAACATCAAATTACCAAATATATACTTTCATCGAATTCATGTCGAAACGTATCCATTGTTTCAATATCAGCCTTACGATTTGGCGTTGAGTACAATTTTGTATGATAAAGTTTTGCATTACGAATTAGATTTGGTTCATGTACATTATGCGATCCCGCATGCGTATGCAGCGTATTTTACGAAACAAATGTTGGCTCGAAAGGGTTATAAATTACCAATTGTAACAACGTTGCACGGAACAGATATTACGTTGGTAGGGAAACATCCTGTGTATAAAACGGCTGTTGAATTTTCGATTAACGAATCGGATGCTGTAACATCAGTTTCCGAAAGTTTGAAACAAGATACTTTACAAGCATTTGACATTACAAATGAAATAGAAGTTGTGCCAAATTTTATTGATAATGATCAATATTTGCCAGAGAAATGTGTGTGTTGTCGTGATAATTTTGCGCAACCAAAAGAGAAGGTAATTTTGCACACTTCAAACTTGAGAAAGGTAAAACGTATTGAAGATGTAATTGGAACGTTTAATTTGATCCAGAAACAAATTCCATCGAAATTGATTATTGCTGGAGAAGGTCCTGAATGGGATATGGCGGATCAAATGATTCAAGAATTTGGAATTCAAGATAAAGTGAAAAGTCTTGGAATGGTAAGTGACTTGAATGATGTTTTGAAAGCGGCAGATTTATTCCTTTTACCTTCCGAACAAGAAAGTTTTGGTTTGGCAGCACTTGAAGCTATGGCGGCAAGTGTTCCGGTTATTTCGTCGAATGCAGGCGGAATTCCAGAAGTAAATGTTGATGGACTTACTGGTTTTGTTTGCCCAGTAGGAGATATTGAAATGATGGCAGAAAAAGCGATTTATATTTTAGAGGACGAAAAGCGTTTGGCAGAGTTTAGTTATCAAGCAAAAGAACAAGCGATACGATTTGATAAAACGAATATTCTTCCGCAATATGAAGAATTGTACCGCAAAGTAATTGCAAAATCTAAAATCGGGTAAATCCCGATTTTTATATTTATCCTCATTCAAAACCTTTATTGAAAAACTGACAATATATTTTATTGGCATAACGTTTGACTTATTTATACTCGCTTTTCTAAATGCTTTAGACAAGATTCAAATCTTAATAATGCTGTTATTATGAAAGGCTTTCGTCAGTTAAAAATAGTTTTACTGACACTTTGAACGTATAAAAAAATTATGAACATAGACAATTTGTCATTAGCACAAGTAATGGAAGAAGAAATCGAATTAATTCCTTTGATGAGTAAAGACGAAGAAAGTAAGCTAAATAAGCAAGATATTTCTTCGGTATTGCCTATTTTATCGTTAAGAAACACCGTCTTATTTCCGGGTGTGGTTGCGCCAATTACCGCGGGTAGAGATAAATCTATACAACTTTTAACACAAGCTTACAAAGAAGATCGCATTATTGGAGTGCTTTCGCAGAAAGAAATTGCAGTGGAAGATCCTACACAAGACGATTTGTATACAGTTGGTACAGTTGCGAAAATCATGCGAATGATAAAATTGCCAGACGGAAACATTACGGTGATTTTACAAGGGATGAAACGTTTTAAAGTAAAAGAATTTGTATCAAATGATCCTTATTTCAAGGCTGAAGTAGAAATTCTGTCAGAAAAAGTTCCGACTTCTCGTAACAAAGAATATCCAATTATTATTGAATCAATTCGTGATTTAGCTTTTCAGATTGTAGAAGAAAATCCGATGTTACCTTCGGAAGCTGCAGGAGCGATAAAAAGTATCGAAAGTAATACATTTTTAATCAACTTTGTAGCGTCTAACTTAACGTTGAGTTTAGATGAAAAACAGTTGTTATTAGAAATTTCTGATATGAAACTTCGCGCAATGGAAGTGATGCGTTTTATGAATGTTGAGCTTCAGAAATTGGAGTTGAAGAATACGATTCAGAATAAAGTTCGCAAAGAATTAGATCAACAACAAAAAGAATATTTCTTAAATCAACAAATCAAATCGATTCAGGAAGAGTTAGGAGGGAATTCGACAGAAGAAGAAATCAATGAAATGCGCAAACGTTCTTTAACGAAAAGTTGGAGCGAAGATGTAGCCAATCATTTTGATAAAGAAATCAACCGTCTTTCTCGTCTAAATCCACAAATGCCAGAACATAATATTCAGCGTAATTACCTTGAATTTATGTTGGATTTACCTTGGAATACCTTGACGAAAGATAACTTTGATATCAAGAATGCAAAGAAAATTTTAGATCATGATCATTATGGTTTAGAAGATGTGAAAGAACGCATTTTGGAGCATCTTGCTGTGTTGAAATTGAAAGGAGATATGCGTTCGCCAATTCTTTGTTTGTATGGACCTCCGGGTGTTGGTAAAACATCGTTGGGGAAATCTATTTCAGAAGCGATTGGGCGCAAATATGTACGTATGTCGTTGGGTGGTTTACACGATGAATCTGAGATTCGTGGTCATCGTAAAACCTATATTGGAGCGATGCCAGGAAGAATTTTACAGTCAATCAAAAAATCTGAATCGTCGAATCCGGTTTTTGTTTTAGATGAAATTGATAAAATGTCGGCTAGTGCGCATGGAGATCCTTCATCAGCAATGTTAGAGGTTTTAGATCCAGAGCAAAACTCGACTTTTTATGATAATTTCTTAGAAATTGGCTACGATTTATCGAAAGTATTTTTCATCGCGACAGCAAACAATATTGGTGATATTCCAAGTCCGTTACGTGATCGTATGGAGATGATTAATATTGCAGGTTATACAATCGAGGAAAAATCTGAAATCGTAAAACGTCACCTTTTACCAAAACAACTAACAGAACATGGCTTGAAAGAGAAAGATGTTGTGTTAGGAAAAAAAGAAATCGAATATTTAATAACAGGTTATACGCGTGAATCTGGTGTTCGTAAATTGAATCAGAAAGTTGCGAAATTAGTTCGTTCAGCTGCAAAACATATTGCGTTGGAAGAAGAATTTAATACTAAATATTCAATCGAAGATATTTCTAAAATTTTAGGACCTTCTATTACACCAGATCAATATGAGAATAATGAGGTTCCTGGAGTTGTAGTAGGTTTAGCTTGGACAAGTGTTGGTGGAGATATTTTATTTATCGAATCTATTTTATCGAAAGCGAAAAATGGTGGACTTTCTATTACAGGAAATTTAGGAACTGTGATGAAGGAATCTGCAACAATTGCATTAGAATACATCAAATCGCATGCGGATGAATTGGGAATTAAACCAGAAGTTTTCGAGAATTATAAAGTTCATATTCACGTTCCGGAAGGAGCAACGCCAAAAGATGGACCATCTGCCGGAATTACAATGTTGACGTCTTTGGTTTCGTCTTTTACACAACGAAAAGTAAAAGCAAAATTAGCAATGACAGGTGAGATCACACTTCGTGGAAAAGTGTTGCCAGTTGGCGGAATTAAAGAGAAAATTTTAGCGGCAAAACGTGCAAATATCAAAGAAATTATTTTGTGCGAAGATAACCGAAAAGATATTGAAGAAATTAAAGCAGAATACGTAAAAGGAATGACTTTTCATTTTGTAAAAGAAATGAAAGAAGTTTTGGATATTGCTTTAACGAATCAAAAAGTAAAAGGAGCAAAGGTTTTGGATTAATCTATAAATCTTTTTAGAACATATAAAAAGGAACTCAATTTAGAGTTCCTTTTTTGTTTATTATAGAATACTAATATCTTCTAAATTTGGATTTTTAGATTTAATTAAATTAATTTTCCATTCCCGTTTCCAATTTTTCAATTGCTTTTCTCTTAACATATCTTGACTAATTGAAGTAAAATCTTCAAAATAAATTAATGATTTTACATTGTATTTTTGAGTGAAAGCTGAACCAATTCCTTCTTTATGAGCTTCTATTCTTTTAATTAAATTGTTGGTAACTCCAATATAAAAAACAGTTCGATATTTGTTTGTAAGTATATAAACATAATATATTTTCAGAATTCCTTATATGATATGTTCCTGAAACGAATTCAGGATGACTTAGTTAGATAAACTAATTTAAGGATTATTAATGATAATGTAGAGAAAAAATGTCAAGCTGAATTTATTTCAGCTTCGCATCAAGAAAAAAGGAACTCAATTAGAGTTCCTTTTTTAGTTTGTATATAAATCTATAACCAAACAAATTTTTTAGCTTTTTCACTTTCTGGATCAAACCATTCATCACTTATTTCTTTATAAATTGTTTTTCCATTTTTATCTATTTTGATTTGAATCAAATCTCCTATTGGTGCTCCATGTAAATATCTTAATCGACCTAAAGAATCGAATTTTATTTTTCCATTTTGAAGTAATTTATTATATTTCGGAAAAAGAGAAATATTATCTTTTGTTAATCTAATTTGATTCATAACAAGTTTTTAGTCTTAGTTTATCTTATAAGCAATTCCCCAAAAAACTGGCATATTGAAAGGACCACTGTATTTTCCGTAACCAGGAATAACCAAAGGATCAATTCCTTGATCTTTTTTACCTCCAATATAAGCTGCAGGATGCAAGGCTAACTCACCATAAAAATTCTTGAAAATCTCTACACGTCCACCAACCACAGCTTCTATCCAATAACTGCTTACATTCGCTTTTGGCAAACTTCCTGTTCCTGTAATCTCATTCGATTGTAAATCTCTAATCGGATAACTATTGATGGTTTGCGAATATTTAGAATACGCAATTCGTCCACCAATGTAAATTCCGTTCGATTGATTTTCTATATCTTGCGTTATAAACCAGTTTGCACCAAGTTTTGCAAAAACGCCGTCAACATCAACATTCCAATTGATTTCATTGAAATTATTTTTCTCGAAACCAGCTTCTACAGCGGCATGCCACTTATTATTGATTTGATAAGAAGCATAAGCGCTAACTCCTTTTTTATCGTTGAAAGCAGAAACAATTGGATTGAAAATATCTACACCGATAAAAATATCGTGGTATTTTTTTTGGGGAATAGAATCTGTAACCGAAACTTTTGTTGAATCAGTTTTATTTTCTTGACCAAATGCAAAATTAATTGCGCTCGTCAGCAAAAAGCTTAATAATAGTTGTCGAACCATCTTTAATTTCAGTATTTACAGTTTCTATTTTTTTTATCCAATTTCCAGCTCCATTTCCAGTTTTTGTTACCAATTTTACATCAACTCCTTTAAAAGTTAATCCAAAACCACAAGCTTTAGAAGTATAGCCATTTCCAAGCGTATCGTATTTTAAAATCAATCGATCACGTTTTGCAGGAATTGTTCTGATGACTTTACCCGTTATAGAATCTTTTACATCTATATCTGGACCTTGCGCTATAGTATAGTAAATCTCTTTTTTACTATTTTGACGCAAAGCAATTCCGAAACTCGTTTTTCCTAAAGCAGAATTTTTTTCGATTAAGACAGTATCTTTACTCGTTCCTGTAGCTTCTCTAATTCCTTTCGTAATCGAATCATTATAAACATACGCCCAATAATAAATAGAATCTTCCAAAGGAACATTAGTTCCATCATAATACATATCAGCAACCATGCGTGGAACATCACCTTCGTCGGTACAAATATCATCATCTTCGCAACTATAAAATGCTAAAGAAATTATAGAAGCAAAAATTGAGTAGGCTAGAAAACGTTGAATATTTTTCATTTTTTTTTGATTGAATTTTAAATTCGCTCTAAAAGTACAATATTTTCTACATGATGTGTTTGTGGAAACATATCAACTGGTTGAACTTTAACAATTTTATATTGATCTTTCATCAATTCTAAATCGCGCGCTTGTGTAGCAGAGTTACACGAAACATAAACAACACGTTTAGGATTCATAAACAAAATATTTTCAACCACTTTTTTATGCATTCCATCACGTGGAGGATCAGTAATAATTACATCTGGAATTCCGTGTTCGTTAATGAAATCTTGATTTAATACGTCTTTCATGTCACCACAATAGAAATCACAATTGTCAATTCCATTAAATTTTGCTGCCGCTTTTGCTGCATCAATTGCTTCTTGAACAGATTCTACACCAACTACTTTTTTCGCTTTTTTCGAAACGAATTGCGCAATTGTTCCAGTTCCAGTATATAAATCGTATACTAATTCATCTCCAGTTAAACCTGCAAAATCACGTGTTAATTTATATAATTCGTAAGCTTGTTCTGGATTTGTTTGATAGAAAGATTTTGGACCAATTTTGAAGTTCAAATTTTCCATCTTTTCCATAATATGATCGTCTCCAGCAAAAACTTCGATATCTAAATCATAAACAGAATCGTTTTGTTTTGGATTGATTGCATACAATAAAGATGTGATTTCAGGGAATTTATCTTTCAAGTTTTGTAAGAAAGCTTCACGATTTTCTTTCTCTTCTCGGAAGAATTGAACCAAAACCATTACTTGTCCATTCTGAGAAGTACGAATCATTAATGTTCTTAATAAACCTTCTTGATTTTTTAAATCGAAGAAATCTAAATGATGCTCTAATGCAAAACGTTTTGCTTCGACACGAATCGCATTAGAAGGATCACGTTGCAAGTGACATTTTGTAACATCCAAAACTTTAGACCAAGCACCAGGAATATGGAATCCAACTACGTCACGGTCGTCAAATTCTTTCCCAGACTGAATTTCTTCTAATGTTAACCAACGTGCATTAGAAAAAGTAAACTCTAATTTATTACGGTAAAAATATTGTTCTTTAGAACCTAAAATTGGAACAATTTCAGCATCTAAATCTTTGAAACCTCCGATACGAACCAAATTGTTAACCACTTCGTCATGCTTAAATTTTAATTGCGCATCATAGCTCATATCTTGCCATTTACAACCACCGCAAACACCAAAATGCTCACATTCTGGCTGAACGCGATAAGGAGATTTTGTGTGAATTTCGATTGCTTGTCCTTCTAAATAGCTGCTTTTTTTCTTCAAAACGTGTACATCTACAACGTCTCCTGGAATTGCGCCTTTTATCAGAACCGTTTTTCCTTCCTCTGTTTTACCAACCGATACACCTTTTGCACCAGCACGTAAAACTTCTATATTATTTAATATGATTTTTTGTTTCGCTTTTCTTGACATTTTGCAAAGGTAAGCAAGTCCCCGAAATATTCAATTTTTTATCTTTTTTTGGAATCAATCTTTGTATTTTAAATAAAATTTTTACTTTTACAACATAAAATCTATCGGTTTTATAGATTATTATTTTATTGAATAAACTTATTTAGGATAATTGTCTTTAAATTGTTTGAAAAATAGGTTTGTTATTTAAACTATTCTATTAATTATATTTATTTAGAAAAATAATATAATTTTGAAATCAGAAATGTAACATGAAAAATGAAAAAAATAGTATTTAATATGTCAATGTATATGTGTCGCTCTTTAGAAGAGGAGGAATATGTTGTGATGTATTAATTACGAAAATAATAGTTCATGAACTCCTCTAAAATTTTGAGGAGTTTTTTATTGTCAAAAAATAAGTTAGAAAGTTAGAAAGAATGTCAAGTCAAGAAAAAAATTATTTAAATCAATTAGAAGACGAAGCAATCTACATTCTGAGAGAAACAGCTGCTCAATTTGAGCGTCCAGCATTGTTATTTTCAGGAGGAAAAGATTCGATTGTTTTGATTCATTTAGCTTTGAAAGCCTTTCGTCCAGGGAAATTTCCTTTTCCTTTAGTACACGTAGATACAGGACACAATTTTCCTGAAGCGATAAAATTTAGAGATTATTTGGTTGATAAAATCGGTGAAAAATTGATTGTTGCCTCTGTAGAAAATGCTATAAAAAAATATAATCTGAAAGAAACTTCTGGCCGTTTTCCTTCTCGTAATACCTTACAAACGTATGCGTTATTAGATGTGATTGAAGAAAATGAATTTGATGCATGTATTGGAGGAGCTCGTCGCGATGAAGAAAAAGCACGTGCAAAAGAGCGTATTTTCTCAGTTCGTGATGATTTTGGCCAATGGGACCCGAAACTTCAACGTCCTGAATTGTGGAATATTTTGAACGGAAGAATTGAAAAAGGACATAATGTACGTGTTTTTCCGATTAGCAATTGGACAGAGTTAGATGTTTGGAATTACATCAAACAAAATAACATCGAATTGCCAAATCTATACTTTGCTCACGAGCGTGAATGTATTGTTTACAATGATAAGTTAATTGCGACTTCAGATTTTATTCAGCCAAATGCAGACGATGAGGTTGTGGTAGAAAAAGTACGTTACAGAACGGTTGGTGATATGACGTGTACAGCGGCTGTACCTTCAGATTCTTCTACGATTGAAGATATTATTACAGATATTATCAATACAAGAATTAGCGAAAGAGGACAAACTCGTTTGGATGATCAATTGTCAGAATCGGCGATGGAAGACCGTAAAAAACAAGGTTATTTCTAAGTCAAAATTTTTTTAAACAAAACTCTATAATATCTATAGGAATTAAGTAAAATGAATGCATTAAAATTTATAACAGCAGGAAACGTAGACGATGGTAAAAGTACTTTAATAGGGCGTTTACTTTACGATTCGAATAGTATTCACACCGATCAATTGGGTGTTTTAGAAAAACGTAAATCAAATGAAGACGACGAAATTGATTTGTCTTTGATTACAGATGGTTTACGTGCCGAGCGCGAACAAGGAATTACAATAGACGTAGCGTACAAATATTTTTCGACTGCAAAACGAAAATTTATTATTGCAGATGCGCCTGGACATGAGCAATACACGCGAAATATGATTACAGGAGCTTCAAATTCAGAGTTGATTATTATTTTGGTTGATGCACGTAAAGGAATCACTTCTCAAACAAAACGTCATGCAAGTATTGGATCGTTAATGGGAATTAAAAAAGCAATTATCGCCATTAATAAAATTGATTTGGTTGATTATTCACAAGATATTTTCGAAAAGATAAAAAATAATTTTCAACAAATTCAAGATCAATTGAATTATGATGAAGTAACTTTTATTCCAGTTTCTGCTTTGGTTGGCGATAATATTGTCGAAAAATCTGCGAAAACGCCTTGGTATAATGGTGAAACATTATTGCATCAATTGGAAACAGTTTCGATTGAAACAGATAAAAGTTTAGCAGCTCGTTTTCAGGTTCAATGGGTAATTCGTCCAAAAGATGAAGAGCATCACGATTATAGAGGTTATGCAGGGCAAATTTTGAGTGGAGCCTACAAAGTTGGGGATTCTATTAAAGTTTATCCATCAAATATCGAATCAAAAATTGTTAAAATAGAACGTCATTTGGAAGAAGTACAACATGCTGAAGCAGGAGAAAATGTTGTGATTCATCTCGAAAATAATATAGATATCAGTAGAGGAGACACAATTGTAAAAACTTCCGAAGAACCGCAAACGACAAATGTGCTAAAAGCGTGGATTTGTTGGTTAGACAATAATGCATTACAACAAGGAAAAACTTATGTGTTGCAACATCGTTTTCATTCGGTTCGTGCAAAAATCAAAACAATCGATCAACAATGGGATATTAATAATTGGGAATTTATTCCATCTGAAGAAATCAAGTTAAATGATATTGGACAAGTTGTTTTAAAAACAAATCAACCTTTATTTTTTGATTCTTTCAAAGAAAATATTCATACAGGAAATGCCATTTTGATTGACGAAACAACGAAAAATACAGTCGCTGCTTTGATGTTTATTGATTAAAACATCAATTAAATCTTATCAATCAACTTATTTATTACAAACATGCAAACAACAATAGGAAAAGTAATTTTGGCTGGCGCTGGTCCTGGAGATCCAGAATTGGTGACGCTCAAAACATTAAATTATATCAAAAAAAGCAGATGTTATTTTGACAGATCGCTTGGTTTCTCCAGTGTTAATAGACGAATATGCGTCGAAAGATGCGTTGGTTATTTATGTCGGAAAACAATGTTCGAAAGGCATTCATACGCCTCAAAAAGATATTAACGATATGATGATTGAGTTTGTAATGCAAGGAAAATTAGTGGTTCGATTGAAAGGAGGTGATGCTTCACTTTTCTCTAATATTTTGGACGAATTAGAAACCTTGAAAAAAAATCATGTTCCGTACGAAATAATTCCAGGTATTTCGGCTGCTTTTGGTGCTGCAGCTTACACGGGAATTCCATTGACAGCGCGAAATCATTCGAAAGGAGTTCGCATGTTGACGTTGTGCGATTTGAAATCTATTGAACACAAACAATGGAAAGATTGGGCAAAAACGTCTGATACATTGGTTTTTTATATGAGTGTACAGCGTTTGCAAACTTTAGCTGATCAGTTGATTTTGAATGGAATTGATACCGAAAAAGGTTTAACAGTTATTCAACAAGCGACAACTCCAGATCAGAAAACGCAAGTTTTTATTTTTGAAAATATTGTAGAAAAACATTTACCAACCTTTGATTTTGTACCAACTTTAATTATCGTTGGTCATGTTGTTAATTTGCATCAATCATTCGCTTGGTTAGATGAACAACCAACTTCCAACTCATATTTTGATAACCATAAAACAACAAGTTCTTATGCTAGCTAACGAAAAATTGAACTTAGTAAAAAGTTTAGTCAAAGAATTATCACGTGACGAAATTATTTGGACAAATGGTTATTTGGCTGGATTAGTTGCAAATCAAACACAAGAAGTACCTCAAGAACAAAAAGTTTTAACCTCAATCAAACCTACAATAATCTATGGAACTGAAACAGGAAATGCGAAGAAATTAGCCAATCAATTGCTTGGAATTTTTAAGAAGAATAAAATTCAAGCCAAAGCGATTGATGCGTTTCAATATCCACTCGAAAAAATTGAAAAAGAAGAATTTTTAATTCTAATTTTTAGCACGCAAGGAGATGGAGATTTACCTCAAAATGCACAAAAATTCTATGATAATTTGAGCAATTCTGATTTAAAATTAAATCAAACTAAGTTTGCTGTTTTTGGTTTGGGCGATACGTCTTATCCGTTTTTCTGTAAATCAGGAGAAGAAATTGATGAATTATTTGGAAAACTAGGCGCACAACGCGTTTTCGATTTGGTAAAAGTAGATTTAGATTATCAAGAAATTGCCGAAAATTGGTTTGCGGATATTTTAAAAACTATTCAATCAGAAGGAAGTTCAACGGTTGTACAACCTCATAAATTGCAAAGTTCTTCAACGCAGAAAAAATCGTACGAAGGAATTGTAAAACATAAAATCGTTTTGAATGATAGAGATTCAAACAAAGAAACCTATCATATCGAAATAGCAATTGATGAGCAAGTCGATTACGAACCTGGTGATGCTTTGGGAGTTTATCCGAAAAATAATCAAACTGAAATTTTAACGATTGCGAAGCTTTTCAATGAAGAAAATCGCGCGAAAGAACTTGAAGAAAAAAATATTAGAGGACTTTCTAAAAAATCAATAGATCAATTTGCAACAATTTTGAATGTAGAAATTCTCGAAACTAAAATTGATTTAATTGATTTGTTGACAAAATATTTTTCGTCAGAATCTACAATAAAATTTGAAGATTTTTTAAATCTTTTGCATCCAATTGCACCACGTTTATATTCGATTTCATCATCGAATGAAGCACATGATAATGAAATTCATTTAACGGTAAGTCTGAATACTTTTTCAGTTTCAGATCAACAAAAAACTGGATTATGTTCTCAGTTTTTAGCAGATTTTGAGCAAGATAAATCCATAGAATTTTACATTCATAAAAATAAAAATTTCAAACTTCCAGATGAAAATCAATCGGTAATTATGATTGGTCCGGGAACAGGAATTGCACCTTTTCGTAGTTTTTTGACACATCGTGATGCAATTGGCGCAGAAGGTAAAAACTGGTTGTTTTTTGGTGAACAACATTTTGTTTCGGATTTCTATTATCAAACTGAAATTCAGGAATGGCTTTCGACAGGAGTTTTGAGCAAATTAGATACCGCTTTTTCTAGAGATCAAAAACATAAAATTTATGTACAAGATCGAGTGAAAGAACAAGGAAAAGAACTTTACAATTGGTTAAAAGATGGTGCTTATTTGTATGTCTGCGGTCAAAAAGATGGAATGAGTACAGATGTAGAAAGTGCTTTGATCGAATTAATTGCAAAAGAATCAAATCAAGATGAGGTTTCAGCGAAAAATTTTCTGGAACAATTAGAAGAAGAAGGTCGCTACCAAAAAGATGTTTACTAATCAACCAACAACTAACAAAATGAGTATAGAAAAACAATCTCCTATAGAAGGAATTAAAATAAAAAGTGACGGACTTCGCGGTACGTTAAAAGAGAGTATAGAGCTAGATAATCACACCGGAAATGTGCGTGCAGATGACGAAGCTTTGGTGAAATTTCACGGAATGTATGTGCAAGATGATCGCGATAGACGAGAAGAACGCGCAGAAAAAAAGTTAGATAAATTGTATTCGTTTATGATTCGTTTGCGTATTCCGGGTGGAATTATTGACGCTGATAAGTGGTTGGCAATTCACGAAACTTCTGAACAATATGGAACAGGCGTTTTGAAAATTACAACGCGTCAAACCATTCAATTGCACGGAATTTTGAAGCATCAATTGCGTCCAACTTTACAATCGTTTGACCAAGCAAAATTAGATTCTATCGCAGCTTGTGGCGATGTAAACCGAAATGTAATTGCGAGTTCTCATCCGTTGGTTTCTCCTATTCATGCTCAAATTCATGCGTATGCAGATAAATTATCAAAACATTTGTTACCTAAAACTCAAGCGTATTATGAGATTTTTGTAGATAATGAAAAAATTTATGAGCGAGAAACTGAGAAAGATGATTTGTACGAAGACCGCTATTTACCTCGAAAATTTAAAATTGCAATTGCTATTCCGCCAACTAATGATGTAGATGTTTTTGCAAATGATTTGGGACTGATTGCGATTATCGAAAATAATGAATTGAAAGGTTTCAATATCGCTGTTGGTGGAGGTTTGTCTACAACTCACGGAAATCCAAATACATATTCGCGTTTAGCAACCGAAATTGGTTTTGTTGATTCTGAAGAAAAAGTGTTGAAAGTTGCTTATGAAGTGTTGACTATTCAGCGTGATTTTGGGAATCGTGGAGATCGAAAATTAGCGCGATTAAAATATACAGTTGATAAATTAACGGTTGATGGTTTCAAGTCTGAATTAGAAAAACGTGTTGGTTTTAAATTAGAGCCTTCTCAGTCCTATCAATTTACAGAGCGTTCTGATATTTATGATTGGCGACAAGTGAATAACGGAACATGGTATTACACTTTGTTTGTGGAGAATGGAGTTGTTCAGCCTAATCAGAAAGCATTTTTACATGAATTGGCTTTATTAAATATCAATAATTTCATTTTTACAGCGAATCAAAATTTATTGTTAGGTGAAATTTCGACTGAAAATAAAACTAAAGTTGAACAGCTTTTAGAAAAATATTCTATTCACAAAGATATTAGTGAACTTCGAAAAAATTCGATGGCATGCGTGGCTTTACCAACTTGTCCATTGGCTTTGGCAGAAGCGCAACGCTATTTGCCAGAATTGGTGACTAAAATAGAGCCTTTGCTAGAAAAACATCAACTTCAAAATGATGATATCTCGATTCGTATGACGGGCTGTCCAAATGGTTGTGGTCGTTCTTATGTTTCGGAGATTGGTTTTGTAGGGACTTCTGCTGGACATTATAATTTGATGTTGGGAGGCGATCGATATGGTGTTCGTTTGAACAAAATTTACAAAGAAAAAGTCAATGAAACTGAGATTTTGAATGAGTTAGACCAAGTTTTCGAAAGTTATACAAAAGAAAAAATAGACAATGAAACATTCGGAGATTTTACCTATCGAAAATATTTTTCGGTTAATTAGTTAAATCGCTTTAAGAACAATGAAAAATAATTTATTCCCGATATTTTTAAAAACAGAGCATTTGCGCTTCCTGATTGTTGGCGGAGGAAATGTAGGATTAGAAAAGGTTTCGACGCTAATCAAACAAAATCCTTCAGTCAATTTGAAAGTTGTAGCAAAGGAATTTAAACAAGAATTGAAAGATGTTTTTTCGCAATATCCATCAATTAAATACGAAACTCATGCGTTCGAATCGAGTGATTTGGAAGATATAGATTTAGTGATTGTCGCAACCGATAATAAAGAAACTTCGAGAGAAGTGAAGCAAAAAGCAAATGCAAAAGGAATTTTAGTTAATGCAGCTGATCAGCCAGATTTGTGCGATTTTTATTTAGGTTCGATTGTGAATAAAGGTCATCTTAAAATTGCGATTTCCACAAATGGACAATCTCCTGTTATGGCAAAACGTTTGAGAGAATATTTTTCTGATGTTATTCCAGATTCAATTGATGAAAACATTGAAAGTTTAAATAAAATTAGAAATAATCACAAAGGAGATTTTAATCAAAAACTAACCGATTTGAATCATTTAACTTCTTCATTTGAAGGAAAAAAATCGACTAAAAAATACAAACGTTTAGTAACCGAAATTACATTGATATTTTTTGCATTATTCTTAGGATATGCTTTGTCATCAATCGTAAGTTTTTCGGAAGCGAAAGATTTTGTGATTCATATTCCAAATGTTTTTTACATTATGTTGGCTGTTGGTTTTTTCGCTCAAATGGTCGACGGAGCCGTTGGTTTGGGATATGGTGTAACGTGTTCCACAAGCATGATGTTGTTTGGTGTTAATCTGCCTTCAATAAGTGGTAGTATTCATACTGCCGAAATGTTTTCGAGCGGAATTAGTGGTTTTTCGCATTATAGATTTGGAAATGTAAACAAAAAATTATTATTGGCATTGGCTATTCCAGGTGTTATTGGAGCAGTTTCGGGATCATTATTATTGGTTTATTTGGGAAACAAATATGAAACCATTACTTACGGAATTTTAGCTTCGTATACCTTAATCATCGGAATTCGATTAATTATTTTAGCATTCAGAAAAAAAATCGAACGAAAAAAAGTAAAACGAGTTGGATTTTTAGGATTTGCTGGAGGTTTTTTAGACGCCTTTGGTGGAGGTGGTTGGGGACCTGTCGTGACATCAACCTTATTAGCAAAAGGAAAAAAATCAAACTTAGTAGTAGGAACAGTTAGTTTAGCCGAGTTTTTTGTGACACTTTCTGCATCCTTAACTTTTTTTGCAGCTTTGGGCGTAAGTCATGGTTTTATCATTGCAGGTTTAATAATTGGAGGAGCTTTAGCAGCGCCAATTGCAGCGAAATTAGCAGGCAAAATACCTCAGAAAGTAGCTATTTTGGCTGTAGCTTTTTTAGTGATCACATTTAGTATTCGTATTCTTTTTAAAATTTTCTAAATTTTATATATCATTTCTAACAATCAAAACACTCTTCATCTCGCATGTTGAGTGTTTTTTATTGTTCATTATTTAAGACATATTTAGTTAAAATATATTTTGTGACAGGTTTCAATGTTTTACCATTTTCGGGATGTAAACCGTAATTTGTATAAAATTCTACTTCACCATTTTTCTTTGTATACCAAACTTTATCAAGTGCATTTTCAAAATTTAAAGTATCAGGTTTTGTGATTTTCTTCAATTGAAAAACAGTTTCGTTATATGGAACAGCATTCATTTGTGGAGAAGTTTCTTCGCATTCGATTTTTTCATAATGATTTTCTTTCCAAATCATACAAGACGAATTTTGATTGATTGAATTAAGAAATAATCCTCCACCAGCCAAAATCGTTGCAATGCCACTTCCAGCAATTACTTTATTTCGTTGAAGTTTTATTTTTTCAAAGAAATTATTCTTTTTTGAAGGAAGATTAATTATTGATTCCTCTTCAGGAATATTATCATCTATTATTGGTTTTACGGATACGATTTCTTCTACATTAACTTCTTTTTCATCACTTTTTATCAGCTGATTTTTTTGATTAAAATCTCCAAAATTTTCATAACCGATATAATGTGCAAGAATATTTAATAAATCAGGACTTATTTCCTTCTTTAAATTATTTTCTTTCACGAAATCATCAAAATGTCGAGAGAAAGATTTGCTTGTTATAGGATAATTATAATCATCTGAAATTACTTTTTCTAAATGAACAGACATTCCATTTTTACTTGAACTCCCACATTCATTTTTTGCTTTCTCAAAAACTTTTTCGAATAGATCTTTTTTCGTAGACATTTCACTTTTAATTCTTTTACAAAGTAGACAAATTTTGGACAAAATAAATTACGGTTTCCCGTAAAACGCGCTGTCCAATAATTGTCCAAAACTTGTCTATTGTTTGTCTAACAGCGACTTTGTGTTCTGTATTTACTTTGCAATAGAAATCAAAACAAAAACAAAACAACTTGATTTCTGAAAACGTAGTCTCGAAAATAGTTGAGGTGATTTGAAGGGAAGCATTTTTCCTGAATTGTTCTCAAGACTACAAAAAACTTCCCACTAAAGAAGCGCTTCTTTTTTTCTCGTGTACACTACTCGCAATCTGTTTTGCGAGGAAGAGCACCTATATCAAAAAATTAAAAATTTAAGCTATGTTACAATTATTATTCGCTTTATTGGGATTCTTTTTTCCAAACCAAAATGCAAACACAATTTCACAAGATCAACATCCAGTTGTACAAACATCAACGGATAGTTTAGATGATGACACAGGAGGAGAAAAAGGTTATAATCCACCAAAAAAATAAATCATTAACGGATAGAGTAATCTATCCGTTTTTTATTTAGCTTTATTGAGAAATTAATTAGGTTTGAGAAAAGGTGTATATTTCTTTTTTTTGTTAGTTGTTTGTTCCTGTCAACAATCTAAAAATAAGATTGATAATCAAAATTCTATTATAGAGAATGAAGCTTATGATAAAGCATGGGAGTTTTTCGAACAACAAGAAAATGATAGTGCCTATATTTATTTTAATAAAGCATATTCAGAGTTTGCTAAAAGTCAGAAGAACAACCATCAAGCTGCAAAATGTTTGTTAAACATGTCTTTTATAGGAAATAATAGAGGAGATTGGTTTGGAAGTCAGGAATTGACAGTAGAAGCTATTAAATTACTAGATTTTCAAATAAAAGATGAAAAAGAAACACTTTCTAGTGCGTATAATATTTTAGGACAAAGTACACATGAATTAGGAAATTATAAGGAAGCTATAAATTATTATCAAAAAGCAATTGATTTTTCTATAGAAAAAGATGTTTATATTATCAATCAAAATAACATTGCAAATAGTTATCGTTACGATAAGCAGTATGATGAAGCGATAAAGATTTACCAGGAATTATTAAAAGATAAGACTACAATTGAAAATCCAAAAGAATATGCGCGAATTACTGATAATTTAGCATATACCAAATGGTTAAAAGACAATAAATCGAATGTTGTAAATGAATTAAATAAAGCGTTAAATATTCGATTAAAAGAAAATGATTTGTGGGGACAAAATGCAAGTTATGCGCATTTAACAGATTATTTTTCAAATTTAGATTATAAAAAAGCATTGGATTACGCATACAAAAGAAAAGAAATTGCTTTCGAAAATAAGAGTGTGGGCGATAAATTAGAAGTTTATCAGCAACTAATTTTATTAGAAAATCCTAAAAATGCAAAACAGTATTTCGAAGCTTATCAAAAACTCAACGATAGTATTCAGTTAGAACGTAACAGAGCTAAAAATCAATTTGCGTTGGTGCGTTTTGATTCGGAGAAAAATCGTGCAGATTTTTTGAAAGCCGAAGCAGAAAACGAAAAGAAGAAAAACGATATTTTACAATTGTATATTCTAATCGGTTTATTGATTGTTTTGTTTGTTTTTGGATATTTTTTGTACAGAAAAAGAAAGCAAAAATTAGAGCAAGAGAAAGTTTTGTTGCAACAAGAAAAGGTTTTGGAAGTCAAGAAAACGGAACTGAAATATTCGAAGAAAGTACACGATAAAGTGGCGAACGGAATTTATCATGTGATGTCTGATATTGAGAATAAATCAGAATTTAATCGTGATGAAATCTTAGATAAATTGGAAGTTGTTTATGAAATTTCGCGCGATATTTCTTATGACAAAGTCGATGAAAATCAACAAGAAAATTTTGCCGAAAAATTAGCACAATTGATAAGTTCTTATGATTCGGAACAAGTCAAAATATTTTTGATTGGAAATGAAAAAGAACTTTGGGAAAAAGTAAAAGATTATGCTAAAACAGAGGTTTTCCTGGTGATGCAAGAATTATTGACGAACATGAAAAAACATAGCAAAGCTTCACGAGTTATATTAAATTTTAAAGAAGAAAATCAGCAAATTATCATCAATTATTCAGATGACGGAATTGGGATTTCGGATTTAAAACCTAAAAATGGTTTGCAAAATACGGTTTCACGTATTTCTAATCTAAACGGAGATGTTATTTTTGAAACTGAAAATGTGAATGGTCTAAAAATTAAGATCAAATTTCCAATTCAATAACCTAAATAAAAAGTATGTTTAAAAAAGTATTAATTGCAGAAGATTTTGAGAGTTTTAATATTTCGGTTCAGAAAGTTTTAAAAGATTTACAAGTTGAAAATCCTGATTATGCTTTTTATTGTGATGATGCATTTTTGAAAGTAAAAAAAGCATTACACGACAATCAACCTTATGATTTATTGATTTCTGATTTGTCTTTTGAAGAAGATCATCGCGAGCAAAACTTGAAAGGGGGAAGAGATTTAATTGAAGCAGTAAAAGCGATTCAGCCAAATTTGAAAGTGATTGTTTTTTCGGTAGAAAAGAAAGCAGATATGGTGGATAATCTTTTCAAAGAATACCATATAGATGGGTTTGTGGCGAAAGGAAGAGAAGATTCGAAAGAGTTGAAAAAAGCGATACAAACTGTTTTTGCGGGCGGAATGCATTTGGAATTGGACATGAAACGTAGTATAAAACAAAAAAATACGTATGAAATTACTTCATATGATGTCACATTAGTTTCTTTACTTTCGAATGGAATTTTGTTAAAAGATATTCCAAATCACTTAAAACAAAATAATATCAAGCCAGCAAGTCAAAGCAGTGTAGAAAAGAGATTGGGCTCATTAAAAGAGTCACTACAAATTTCAAGTAATCATCAATTGGTTGCATTTTTTAAAGATTTGGGAAGTATTTAACCCAAATCTTTACACCATTTATCTACAAAAATCTGTTGCAATTGCTCAATTTCTTTTTCGTAAATCGTATTTTTTCGGGAACCAAAATAGAGTGTATTTTCCAACGGTTTTTCACCTTGCCAAACCAATTTTATTTTACCAGAATTTAGTGCTTCTTGACATAAAAAGTCAGGAACAATAGAGAAGCCATTTCCATCACTCAAACAACGAATAATAGAACTGATATTTGGAACGATATAATTTGGTTTGAAATCTGGATGTTCTTTAAAATTTTCTTTCCAAAAATGTTTCAAATGTTCCATATCAGCAGCAGTACTGTACCAAAGATTGTTTTTTAAGTCATTTTTTAGAGCTTTATAATCTTTATGGTTTAAATTTTTTTCAATTGAATCTAAATCTGTATTGTTTCCTGCAATCAAAACGATTTTTTCTTTCGAAAAAGGATGATAACAAAGATTTTTTTGAGCACTTTTTTGAGGTGTGATAACCAAATCTAATAAACCATTATCCAAATCTTGATGCATCAATTTATAATCTCCAAATTTGATAATTAGGTTAAAATCTAAATCAGAAACATGCTCTTCTAATGTATATTGAAAAGTTTCAAAACACATTCCGATGCTGATTGTTGCACGATCTTTATCAGCTCGTTTATGAAAATGTTGCTCTGCAGCAGCTAATTTTTGAATCGGTTCTAAAATAAAATTATACAAAATTTTTCCTTTTTCAGTCGGTACCATTTTTCGCGCCGATCGATCAAATAATTTGTAACCTGTATAGGCTTCTAACGAATTGAGATGTAAGCTAACACCAGGTTGCGAAATAAATAATTGTTGCGCAGCAGCAGATAAAGTTCCAGTTTCATAAATTGCTTTAAAGGTTCTGAACCATTCAAAATTTGATTGCATAATTTCTAAATTTTAATTTTCGTCATAAGGTAAATCGTTAGGATCTATATCAATATAATCGGGTTTTGGTAAGGTCGAAAGTCGATACGCCTTTATCGTTTTCAACTCCAATAAATTTGCTTTTACAACACGATGCATTCCGTCCATCAATTTTCCATCAGGACAAATAATTATTGGATAATCTAAGTCTGAATCATTAACCAATTTTATATGTTGTGTTATAGAACGGCATGTCGGTGAATCTCCTTCTTCATTATACCAATAGGTTTCTTCAAACTCTTTTATTTTAGTCAAATGAATATTTTCGATTTCTAATTCGTTTGTTAGAGAAATTAGATTGTCTACATCCCATACATATATTTTGTTATCAATATTTCTGAAATGATATTGTTTTCTCATTGTATAATAATTATGATACAAATATATAATTTAAGTTATTTTAATAATAGAAAAACTTGTCGGAATTTTGTCTCATAAAAAGAAAATTACAATGAAAAATGTTTTTATCATAAATGGAGGTCTTAAATACGCACATTCAGGCGGAAAGCTAAATCATTCGATTACAAATTGGTCAAAAGAAATTTTAAAAGATTTAGGATTAAATATTCGAATAACAGATATTAATGATGAATTTGATTCAAAAGAAGAAGTTGAGAATTTTAAATGGGCAGATTTAATTATTTATCATGTGCCAATTTGGTGGTTTCAAGTTCCGTCTCGTTTAAAACTCTATATTGATGATGTTTTTACAGCAGGACACGACAATGGATTGTACGCAAGTGATGGTCGTTCGCGAAAAAATCCTGCAATTAATTACGGAAAAGGAGGTTTGATGCACGGAAAAAAATATTTGGTAACAAGTACTTGGAACGCGCCAGAAGAAGCTTTTACGTTAGAAGGTGAATTTTTTGAACAGAAATCTGTTGATGAAGGTGTTTTATTTGGATTTCATAAAATGAATGAATTTATAGGAATGACAAGATTGAATAGTTTCCACTTTCATGATATTGAAAAAAATGCAACTCCAGAACGGATAGAAGCCTATCAAAATGAATACAAATCATTCTTGAAAACTGAAATAGAGCAGGAATTGGTTTTGATTTAGAAAACTATAATTAAAACAAAACCCTCCATTTTAGGAGGGTTTAAGATTTTATTCTGCAAGAAGTTTTTTAATATCTTCTTTTAAAAATTCTATTTCAGGATGATATTTTCCGCCCAATGAAGGTTCTTTTCCTTCAGGATCTTTGTAATTCAATCCCGAATAAAACAACATTGGAACGCCCATTTTATCATATCGACTTCTGATATTTCCTTGTTTATCAACCAACGCAAGTTTTCCGCTGTGATTCAGACCTTCGGCAGTTGTTTCGTCTTTTCCAACATAAATATTGAATTTATCCGAAAGTTGCTCGATATTTTTTCGATCCGAAGTTAAATAATGCCAATTAGGCGATTTTACACCAATTTGTTTCGCATATTCTAACAAACGAGCAGGATTATCACGTTTTGGATCAATTGTAACCGAAATAAAACCAAGATTTGCATCATTTATTTCATCTTCTATCGAACGTAAATTATGGCTCATCACAGGACAGATCGTTGGACAACTTGTAAAGAAAAATTCTACAACGTACACTTTTCCTAACATATCACGATTTGTAATAGTTTGATTATGTTGATCCGTCATCGAAAATTCCGGAACTTTCATTACAGTGTAAAGTTCATTTTTAGGCTTATTTTTTAACCAAAAAACAGTTCCTATAACGCCTAAAATAATAACAATAACAGCTATTAATTGTTTATTCATGAATATGTTTTTCTGGATTTTTTAGAAACTCTTCTTTGCACATTGTCGAACAAAAACCATACGTTTTTCCTTGGTAATTAGCTGTATCACTTAAATGATCAGCAGTTTTCATTCCGCAAATTGGATCAACTTCGTTCACAACCGCAACATCCAATTTAGTTACAGCTTTCATTTCTTCGTGAGAAACATGTTTTACTTCAAAATTCTCTTGTTTTGGCTGCTCTTTGTTACAAGAAAATAATGTAAATCCTACCACGATTAAAGCGAATATATTTTTTAAGTTTTTCATTTTAAATTGTTTATTTGTTTTTAATTAATTGTTATCTGATTCTGTAATTCAGATTTATAAAAGAAAAATTAAACAATTGGCGGATGAAAAACTAAGCGAATAATATAGTTAGAATTAATATCTTGATAATAATCAGTTGAAGATTTATTTTTTTGTGTAAAATATTTTTTTGGAGAAATAATTTGTTTTTGAGGAACAATAGCATCTAAAATTTTGACCGAATTTTTGACAAAATGATTTTCTGGCTGATTCTTTTTGCTTTTCGAAATTTCTTCTTTCAAATAGCAAAAACCATTACAAAGTAATTCGGGTTTTTCTCGATTTTCACAAAGTTCATTTGCGATTTCTTCATAATTCAAAACATAATCTATCATCGGCATTAAAGGACGAAATGCGATAGAAAATATGATTGATATGAAAAATAGTATGCGCAAAAAACTAATTTATTGACAAATTTAACCAAATTGATTGAGGTTGAATATGATAAAATTTATGATTTTAAAAGAAAGATTTACCATAATCTTCACTTTTATGTTCTGTAAAATTTTTACCTTAAAAAAGATTTTACAATCTATAAATATTTATGAAAAAAAGTAAGATTTTAGATTTTACAACAACGGAAGAACTAATGCATTTTTTAGTTGAAAATCAAGAAGAAAATCCTCTCTATAAAAATGTGATAAAGAAGTTCGAATACGAAAACGAGTTATTAAAACTGCAATCAGAATTAGTAAATCTTCAAAATTGGATTTCGACAGAAAAGAAAAAAGTTGCAATTATTTTCGAAGGACGAGATGCTTCAGGGAAAGGAGGCACGATTCGCCGTTTTCGCGAACATCTTAATCCGCGCTCTATGCGAGTTGTTGCATTGAATAAACCTACAGAAGTCGAGAAAAATCAGTGGTACTTCAATCGTTATATCAAAGAATTACCAAATGCTGGGGAAATTGTTTTTTTTGATAGAAGTTGGTACAACAGAGCAGTTGTAGAACCGGTTATGGAATTTTGCACAGAGCAACAATATGAGCAATTTATGGTGCAAGTTTCTGAATTTGAACATATGTTGTACGAATCAGGGACATATATTATCAAATTGTGGTTTTCTGTGACGAAAGAGGAGCAGCAAGCACGTTTTGATTCGAGGTTAAATAATCCGCTTAAAAAATGGAAATATAGTCCAGTTGATGCAAAAGGGCAGGAGCTTTGGGACGAATTTTCGCATTATATCAATCAAATGTTTACGCGTACACACAACTCTTTTTCGCCTTGGATTATTGTCAACGCAAATGATAAAAATGCTGCAAGGTTAGAATCTATTCGTTATGTGCTTTCTTTGTTTAATTATAAAGGAAAAGAGGATGCTGAAGTAAATTTAATGGTGGATCCAAATGTGATTGAACGTTATTATCGAATGGTAAAAGAACTAAATCATTAATTTTAAATAGTAAGAAAATGAAGCTAAAACCGAAAGATTTAAAATTAATCGAAACTAAAAAAGGTCTTGTTGGACTTTTACAATCTGATCATGGAAAATTGAATTTTGCGAAAGCCTTGCGTACTGTAAAATATGAAAATAGGATAGAGCAATTACAAGAAGAATTGATAAAATTACAAACTTGGGTAGCCGAAAATAAACGGAAAGTTGTGATTGTCTTTGAAGGTCGAGATGCAGCTGGGAAAGGAGGTGCAATTCGTCGAATTGTAGAACATCTAAATCCTCGCGAACATAGAATTATAGCACTGCCAAAGCCTAATGAAGTAGAACGTGGACAATGGTATTTTCAACGTTATGTTCGCCAGTTACCACGTGCAGGAGAAATTGTTTTTTTTGATAGAAGTTGGTACAATAGAGCTGTTGTAGAGCCTGTAAATGGGTTTTGTACACAAGAGGAATATGAAACTTTTATGAACGAGGTAAATGATGTCGAGAAAATGTGGATTAATTCGAGAATATATTTGATTAAAATTTATTTTTCGATTACAAAAGAACAACAAGCAAAACGTTTTGCAGATATTGTAAATTCACCAACCAAACGATGGAAGTATAGCTCTGTAGATCAAAAAGCGCAAGATTTGTTTGATGTTTATTCAGCTTATAAAGATGTAATGTTTACGAAAACAAATACAGATTTTGCTCCTTGGAAAATCATTGACGCCAACAAAAAGTACAAGGCTAGAGTAGAGGCGATGGAATATATTTTGTCTAAAATACCTTATGATGATAAAAATAAACGTATTTTGAAACATCAAAACTTAGAAGAAGAAAATTAATTATCAAACCTAAAACTATGGCTGAATTTGATTTAAATGATTTAGAAAAAATAAATAATAAGCAAGAAATCATTGATTTTTTGGTTAGACATTATATTATAAAAGAAAAGAAGTTCAAAGAACAACTCGCTTATGAGAAAGAATTAAAAGAACTTCAAGAAAAATTGTTAGAAATACAATCTAAAATTATTCAAGAGAATAAACGTGCGTTAATTATTTTTGAAGGTCGTGACGCAGCTGGAAAAGGAGGAACAATTTCGAGAATAAGTGAATTTCTAAACCCTAAAAAATATCGTGTTGAAGCATTACCAAAGCCGACTGAAATAGAACAAGGACAATGGTATTTTCAGCGATATTTTAAAGAATTACCAAATGCAGGTGAAATTGTATTCTTTGATCGTTCTTGGTATAATCGTGCTGTTGTAGAGCCTGTTTTCGGATTTTGTACGGAAGAACAACATACAAAGTTTATGAAACAAGTAGTAGAAATAGAAAAGCTTTTGCAAGATGATGGAATTATTTTGGTTAAAATTTTCCTTTCGATTTCGAAAGAAGAACAAGCGGAACGTTTGCAAGACCGAAAAGACGACGAATTGAAACAATGGAAATTAGGAGCATTGGATCAAAAGGCACAAGAGTTATGGGATGTTTATACCAATTACATTGACAAAATGTTTCAACAAACAGGAACAGAAAGTTCATCTTGGCTAGAAATTGTGACAGATGATAAAAAAACTGCTCGACTTTTAGCGATGAAATTAGTCGTAGCACAATTAACAAATCAATCTTTTGAAGATGAATTAGTGAAAATTTATTCGTAAAAGAAAGAGAATCATTTGTATAATAAATATTTTTGATTAATTTTGCACCCACATTGTTCAACCTCTGACGAAAGACGTTTAAGTTGCTCAATTTAAATAAATTGAAATTATAATAATGGAAAATTTAGTAAAATACGTACAAGAGAAATACGTAGCTAAAAAAGAGTTCCCAGCTTTTGCAGCAGGTGATACTATTACAGTTTATCAAGAAATTACAGAGGGTGGAAAAACTCGTGTTCAGTTCTTTAAAGGGGTTGTTATCCAAAGAAGAGGACAAGGGACTACAGAAACTTTCACAATCCGTAAAATGTCTGGAGATGTTGGTGTAGAGCGTATCTTCCCAGTTAACATGCCAGCGTTACAAAAAATTGAAGTAAACAAAAAAGGTAAAGTTCGTAGAGCTCGTATCTTCTACTTCAGAGCATTACGTGGTAAAAAAGCTCGTATCAAAGACGCTGCTTACTAAAAAGTGCTTTTTTAGGAAAAATATAAAATCCGTTCGAATAATCGAACGGATTTTTTTATACTTAATAATATTTAAAGCCTATTTCTTAATTCCATAATATCCATGACTTCTTTTATAGAAGAAGAATATAAAATTGAGTTTAAAACAAAAGAATAAATTTAGAGTAAAATCAAAAAGTCCAATGAAAAGTGGACTTTTTATTTGAGAATATCTTATTTTAAATAAGTATCAGAATTTCTTGCAGGGCTTTTAACCTCTGGCCATTCTTGCTGTTTTCCATCTCTACCAGTAGGTAATACACGACGCTCACGACTTACTAAATCTTTTTCTTGATCTGCCATCATCGTTAAAGTTGCACTCAAAATTGCATTCGTTTGTACTTCTTCAAAAACGATTTTATCATACGTATCTTTGTTTGTGTGCCAAGTATACGTACCGTAACCCCAATTTAACGAACTAAGTCCGAAAGCTGGCGCTCCTGCAGCGATAAAAGAAGCATGATCAGAACCTCCGCCACTTGGCATTCCAGGAAAATCTGTCTTGATTTCTTTTGTAATAAAATTAGGAACAGCTTGTAACCAACGCGTCATGTATTCATATGATTTTTCGAAACCAGATCCATTGATATTTACTACACGCCCTGTTCCGTTATCTTGGTTAAATACAGCCTGCGTGTTTTTAATAATTTCTGGATGATCTTCTACAAAAGCACGAGAACCATTCAATCCTTGTTCTTCACTTCCCCATAAACAAATCAAAATTGTACGTTTGTTATTTGGATATAATTTTTTGATCGTACGAATCGTTTCCATCATTGTGATAGTACCAGTTCCGTTGTCTGTCGCCCCTTGAGCACCATCCCAAGAATCAAAGTGAGCAGAAAGAATAATGTACTCGTTAGGTTTTTCTTTTCCTTTAATTTCTCCAATAATATTAAATGTTTTTGCAACTCCATTGTGTTTAGATTGAACATTAACAGTCAATTTTGGAGCAGTTCCATTTTCGGCTAAACGATATAACATTCCGTAATCTTCATTAGAAATATCCAACATTGGAATAGTTTTCGTTTTTGCACCAAAAATTCTATTCGCACCCATAATTCCTGTCCAATAAGAAATTGCAACTGCTGCAGCTCCATTTTTCTCAAAAACTTCTGGAAGTGTATTGTTGTTGTAACCTGTCACTTTGATAGAATTTGCCCAAGCTTCAGCTTCAGCTTTTCTTGTTTCAGTAACTTTTTTATACAAATCCTCTAAACCAAAATTTTTGTATTGATAATCAGAACGTCCATATGATTGGTTTTGTGACATCAAAACAACTTTTCCTTTTACAGAAGGTAACCAAGCATCAAACTCAGCTTTTGTTTTGAAAACTGGCATTGCAATAGCATCCGCATTCACAGCTTTTTTAGTTGCTGGTGACCATGCTAATTGAGTAGCTTCGATAGATTTTGCTCTTGGATACGTCATATCAACATGCGTTATTCCGCGCTCCCATGCTTTCCATGTCCCATAATCTTCAAGGCGTGCATCAATCCCCCAAGATTTCAACGTTTTAATTGCCCATTCTCCTGCTTGATCCATTTGTGGAGTTCCTACTAAACGAGGTCCGATTCCATCTAATAATTCGTGCGAAATTTTCTTTAACTGCGAATTATTTTGAATTTCGGTTACAAAACTTTGTACAGTTGGATCTAATTTCTCTTGTGCTTGTGCATGCACTGCAATAGACGATAATGCGATTGTAGAGTAGGTTAATGTGTTAATCAATTTCATAATTAAAGTAATTTCGTGTGATAAATTTTACAAATTAGGTCTAAAATAGAATATTTTGTGAAATAAAAAAAACATCTGTAGATGTCTTTCATGTATTTATGTTTTTTTGAAAATATAATATTGTTTTTTAATTATCTTTCATCTTAATGAATCGATTATTTTGCAGTACAAATATTTTATCAGGGTTATATGCATGACTCTTTTTTGATTCTTCATTTAATGGAAAAACCGTAATTGCTAAAACAGAAAAATTATTGAAACAAATATTTGTAAATTAATATTTTTATACAAATATTCGTCCTGAGAAAAATTTGCATCAAGTAAATTGTAATAATTAATTCGATATCGCTCATAATACTTTCGGTTAAATTTTCTGGATGATAACCAATAAATAATAAACCACCTTGATCATGCAACATTGCATAAATATTTTTTTCAATTTCTTTAGGACAATTCTTTTCTAAAAACTGATCATAATCAAAATCTTGATAATGAAAAAGATGGTCGTAAAGACAATCTAAAATAAATTCGCGGTTCGAAATATTATTTATAAAAAATTGTCTTGTTGGGTTATTCCACAAAAAAGGTGTGTCTAAAATTTCAAAATGATCAACATTAATATCAAAATTTGAGAATAGATTTTTATTTAATTTTATTGCATCTATTTATTCTTCAAAACCTAAGTTTTTCAGTAATTTATATTCGATTATTAAATGATTAAGTTGTTCAGAATAATTAATTTGTTCAGAGTTTTTTAAAGAATAAATTTCATATTCGTTGTCTTTTTTTAAAGTATCGAAATCTTCATTTAAAACAAAAGACAAACTAATTCCGTAAGGAAAAATATTTTCATTTGGAGTGATAAAAATAGCTTCTTGATTAATTAGTTTTAAGCGTTTGTAATTATTTCCGTTAGGAAAATTGATTTTCAGTATTTATTCGATCAATTGTTTTTGGTTGAATGAAATTGCTTTCAATTTGTAGCAAACCTTCATTTGAAATAATTTCGATGTAATTTTAAGAAAACTAAAAGCATCCAACCTGTTTTTTAATCCATTATCCGAATTAAATTCAGTGATTTGAAATTCTTTTGAGCTTGTGCAAAAACGTGTTTTTACAACATAAGTTATTGTAGATAAAATGTTTTTGTGCATAGTTAAGTTTTAGTCTTTTGTAAATGTAAAAGATTAGTTTTTAATAATTTTAACTAAAAAGCACTTTTTTCTAAAAATTATTAAGTGTTTTTGGTAAAAACTTTTTCATTCCGCTTTCGATAAAATAGTTACTTTTTTGAACATTGTTTTTGAGGAAATGATAAAATTATAAATTTTATTTAAACAAAAATCCTCAACTCCGAAGAATTGAGGATTTAATAACCAACTAAAATTAACTATATCTATGAAATTTGTATGCTACGTTTTTCTTTTGGTAAAGCTTCTTCTTTTTTAGGTAAAACTAATTGTAAAATTCCGTTTACATAAGATGCTTCTATTTTGTCTTCGTTTATGGTTTCTGGCAATGTAAAAGCTCTTTTGAAACTTGAAAAATTAAATTCTCTTCTCGAAAATTTTTCATCTTTTACTTCTTCATTTTGTTTAAATTCTGATGAAATTTTCAAAATATTTTCATCAATTTCAATTGAGAAGTCTTCTTTGTTTAAACCTGGTGCAGCTAATAAAATCTCGAAACTATCTTCGTTTTCTTTGATATTTACTGCAGGAAATTGATTTTGAGAATTTACAAAAGTTTCAAATTTTGGACGCATTTCATTTTCAAATCCAAAAGGAAAATAATTTGCTCTGTTTTTTCTAACTGTATTCATGTCTTGTATGTTTAAATTTTTGATTTCATTGTTCATGCTTACTTCTTTTCAAATTACATGCAAAATGATTTTATCGGACAAAATGACTTGTTTTGCAATTTGTTTAATGTCAAAAAGTCCGAATAATAAATTTAACGCATAAAAAATCCTGAAAAATTGACTTTTCAGGATTTGAATTTATTTTAGAATGATCTAAAAATATATTTTATTTGAATACATCGTCTAAAACTTTTGCTAAACGAATTCCTCCTTTTAACAATTGATCTTCAATGATAAATTTATTATCAAAATGGTAACGGTAACCTAATTTATCGTCCATTTTTACTCCTGCATAGATATTGTTTGCAAGAATGTACGAACCATAAATCCAATCAGCATAAGTACCTTCTTTCATTGCTTTTTGACGTTCTTTTGACGCAATATCCAATAAATTAGAATATTCTGTGTAAGAATAGTTTTCGTAATCTACCAATTTAGAATCCCAAACGGTGTGGATATTTACTTTATCACGGAACCATTCAACTTTGATACGATTTCCTCCCAAATCATCTGGGCGACCAACGTGAAGTGGTTGATGTGCATCACCAAGAATGTGAATCAAGAAATATAAATCGTGTTGTTTTTGCTCGATTGTAAGGTTTTTATTGTTTTTTAATTCATTCATTAAAAACAAACCTTTTTTGTACATGTTTTCATCTGAAGTTTGCTCTAAAGCAGCATCAAATTGTTGACGATTTAAATCTCCAGGAATGTTAACATAGTGATAAGAATCTGCATGTTTCCAAGAATCATCAGACTTGATAAAATCTGGCCAGTTTGCCCAATAAGCTAACTTTTGTGGACCAATAATTTTTGTAATTTTTTTACGAGTTTTCTTGCTAATGTGTTGTTCTGCAATTTGAGAAACTACTCGGTGACCTGTTAATCCCCAAGCTAAAGCACTTTCTGATGCCAAAAATGCACCTAAAAGCATTGCACTTCCTATAATTTTTTTCATTGTGTGAGCTCGATTTTTGACAAAGGTAAGGAAAGTTAATTATTGATGAATTATGATTAATACTATTAAAATAATGTTTGATTATATATTAATGGGAATAATTCTAAATCAAAAGGATTATTAGTATTTGTACAAAATATAAGAGGTAAATCTTCGTAAGTAATCAAGCACCAACTTAAATCATCGGGGGAAAAAAAAAATTAGAGTTGAAATCTGAATTTCTTTGAAAATCAAGATATTCTGAAATTAAAACATTACTATTCCTTTGCTTATAATTTTCTTCCCAATAAAATTCCTCGATATTGTTGACATATAAATGTAAGGTTTGAGAATTTATAATTTTATTTAATCCTTTATCTATACAATCAATTGTTTGATTATCTAAAAACTCAATTGCCGGATTATCTTTAAAATCATTTAAAATATTTATATTTTTTTCAAGTTTAAGTTTTTGAGAAAGTTCATCAAGATTAATTTCTCTGTAAAGATTACTTTTTTGAGGATTAAGAAATAATCCAAATCCTCTTTCAATCTTTATTCTTTGGTTGATTTCTTCTATGGTCGAGTTATTTGATGGATATTTTTCGAAAGGAAAATCATCTATAATTCCAATTTTCCAATGAATCATATAATATTGTTTAAATAAATCTGGAATAATATCAGTTAACGTTTCTATATTTTCGTTGCTTTTATAATCTTTTATCCAAGAGAATTGATCCATAATTAGCTTTAATTATTCTCTAAATTTAGTAAAAATCATCTTTAAAAGTTCTTTTTTTTGGAGATTTAGAAATTTTCTAAAAAAAACTTTAAAAAAATATTAATTCAACAAATCTTGATAAACAGACCGATTGTTGTCTTTTTTATTTATAATACTAAAAATAATTCAGTACTTTGTTTTGCATAATACTAAAACTTTTATATATATTTGTATAACAAAATAAAACAAGCCGTTCTTATGAATATAGAGAAAACAAAAGTTCAGATGCGAAAAGGTGTACTGGAATATTGTATTCTCAGCATTATCAAAAAAGGAGATGCGTATGCATCTGATATCATAGACGAATTGAAAAAAGCAGAGATGATTGTTGTTGAAGGAACATTATATCCGCTTTTGACAAGACTTAAAAATGATGACCTTTTACAGTATCGCTGGGAAGAATCAACGTCAGGACCACCTCGCAAATATTATGCACTTACAGAGTTAGGTGAAAATTTTTTAAAAGAATTAGCTGAAACTTGGGAACAGTTAATTGAAGCCGTGAATAAAGTAACCACAGAAACGCACAAAAATGGATAAAACAGTATCAATAAGTATAGGAGGATTTTCTTTCGTGTTAGACGAAATCGCCTATAATAAATTAAAGACCTATTTACAAGATGTAAAAACTTCTTTGAGAGGTACGGAAGGTGTAGAAGATATTATTGAAGATGTAGAAATCCGTATTTCTGAATTATTTCGTGAACGATTAAAATTTAGAGAAGTTGTAAATGAAGATGATATCAATTTTGTAATTGCTACGATGGGACATCCAGATCAATACAAAGTTGAAGAAGATGAAGAGAACGAAAGAACGTCTACAAATTCATCATACAATTATTCGTCAAATAATCAATCGTATGGAGGACAACAAACAAGTGCGAAACGTTTGTACCGCGATCCAGATGATACAATTGTAACAGGATTATCTGCTGGTTTGGCGCATTATATGGGCGTTGATCCTTGGTTTGTACGTTCTATTTGGTTAGTTCTTGGAATTTTAGGAATTTTCACAGCAGGTGTATCATTTTTCTTAGTGGTGTTCTGTTATTTTATCTTGTTAATTTTTGTTCCGAAAGCAAAAACAACATCAGAAAAGTTGCAGATGTACGGGCAACCAGCGAATATTGATACGTTAAAAAAAAACGTAGAACAAGCTAGTGAAGCTGTTGTAAGTGGGAGCAAAGAATTAAGTAATAAACTAGGTGGAGCCTTTGGCGTTTTTGGTCGAATTCTACTTTGGTTCATCGGATTTATCATTCTAAGTACAGGAATTGGATTAATCATTGGAGGATTCTTTTTCTTCTTTACAACTTGGACAGAAATGCCTACTGAATTATTCGGTTATCTTGTAGAAGAAGAATGGATGAGTATGGCAGCCAAAATATTTGGAGGAATACTAATGGTAATTCCAGGTGTTTTGTTGACAATTTTAGGTGTAAAATGTTTCTGGAATAGAGTAAAAGTTAGTAAAGCTGTAATATTTGGAGCAATTGCTCTTTGGTTTGTTGCTTTATTTGCAATCATCGGAATTTCGGTAAGTACAGCAAGTAAATTTAGAAACTCAGTTGAAATGACTCAAGAAAAAAGTTATGTTATTCCTTCTGATACGTTACAAGTTTATTTTAGAGAAAATAATGAAGGCAATTTAAAGTTCAAAACTTTTAACGATTTAGATCAATTAATTGATGCTAATGGAAACTTAATTATACCAATTGATGATATTTTTGAGATCGAAGAAAGTACAGACGATAAACTTCATGTTCAAGTAACTTATTCTTCTAAAGGAGGAAGTAAAGAAGAAGCAAAACGTAATTTAGAAGCAATTAGATATAATTACGAATTAAATAGAAATAAACTTTATTTAGATGAGTTTATTAAAATTCCTAAAGATGGTAAATTTAGAAATCAAACGGTTGATATCAAATTGTATGTTCCTAAGAATAAATTAATTCACACGAATAACACTGATCGAATGACAATTATTAATAATGATAATGATCGAGATTATTTATATGATTTGAAGAATAAATTTATTGGGTATAATGGAAAAAAATTCGTATGTTTGAATTGTCAAAAAGATTCAGATTCTGAGGACGATATTAATCTTGATTCAGAGGATGTAAACATAAATTTGAATGACGGAAACGATTCGGCGAGAGTTAGAATTGATAAAAATGGTATTCGTGTCGAAAGTAAAGACGGTTCAGTAGGACTAAATTTACCAAGAACTGAAAACAAAAAAGAAAAATCAAACCAAGAAATACACTATAAAGATGATACAGATTCTATTAACATTAACTACAGAAATCATTCAAATAATCGTTGATTTCTTTGCGTAGACTTAAGAAGTATTTTAATTAATAATATTCAAAAAGAGACATTTCATTTCGGGATGTCTCTTTTTATTTTTGGTTACATTGACTAATATCCGTTTCGAGTTTTGTATGTTTGCAAATGCATAAAGCATCATTTTATGAAAAAATTTTTAGGTAAACTTTTGTACTCATTAGGAAGTTGGAAATTAGATAATCATCTTGATTTATCGAAAGTAGATAAATGCGTTTTGGTTTGCGCTCCACACACTTCTAATTGGGATTTTTACTACACTATTTTGGCTTTTTGGCAAATGGGAATTCCAATGAAAATGTTTATCAAAGATGCTTGGACAAAGCCTTGGTATGGATATTTTATCAAGAAAATGGGCGGAATCGGAATTGATCGTTCTCAACGACATAATATGGTTGATTTTGCTTCGGATATTTTGAAAAAATCAGATAAATTATATTTAATCAATACACCAGAAGGAACACGTTCTCGTGCAGAAAAATGGAAAAATGGATTTTTCTATATCGCACAAAAAGCAGATGTTCCGATTGTTTTGGCTTATTGTGATTTCAAGAAAAAACGAGCTGGAATTTCAAAAATTGTGGATACAGAAAACAGAACTTTAGAAGATGTGATGGATGAAATTCAAGATTTTTACAAAGATGTTACGGCGAAACATCCAGCACTTTATAACCCAAAAATACATTAAATCATGAACGAACAAGATATTTTACAGAAGTTCAACGAAATGTCGAAAAATACATTACTTGAAACTTTAGATATAGAATTTACGGCAGTTGGAGAAGATTTTTTATCAGGAAAAATGCCTGTAACGCCTAAAGTTCATCAGCCTTTTGGTTTGTTGCACGGCGGCGCTTCTATCGTTTTGGCAGAAACGTTGGGAAGTACTTTGTCTAATGTTATTCTAAATTCGGATGATTTTGTGGCGGTTGGTCAACATGTTGACGCAAATCATCTTCGTCCAAAAAAGGAAGGAACAATTTTTGGGCATGCAACAGTCGTAAAACAAGGTCTTACTTCGCATTTGATTAAGATTGAAATCAAAGATGAAAACGATAAATTAATCTGTTATACACATTTAACAAACGCTATTATTTCTAAAAAACATGTTTAAAAAATTTCAAGATAAACTTGAAAGATTAATTCAGAATCAAGAACCTTTTCTTCTTTTTAGAAAACCAAATTCTACACAAGTGGAGTTGTGGGAAAATAAAGATTTTGAATCGGATAACAAGTTTATTTGTAATAGTTTCGATAATACAAAATTGGTTGAATTTAATGATAATGAGGTTATAGATATTGGAATAAATGAATTACCAAATTTTGAACTTTCTTTACCAGAATCAAACAAAAATGAAGCAATTTCGTATGAAAATTATATTGATTTAATTCAAAAAACAGTTGAAGAATTACAAAGTGATTCACCAACTAAAAAAATTGTAATTAGTCGAATCAATTCACTTCCAGAAACGAATATTAATTTAGTTGAAACTTTTAAAAATTTACATCAACATTATCCAAATGCCTATGTGTATTTGCGATTTGATACAGAAGAAGGTTGTTGGATTGGAGCTTCGCCAGAGCTTTTATTGAAAGAAAATAATCAATTTATACAAACTGTTTCTTTAGCTGGAACAAAAGCAAAAGAAGATGAATGGACAGAGAAAGAATATCACGAACAACAAGTAGTAACTGATTATATTTCATCTACTTTAGAACCTTATACTTCTTACATTGAGGTGGACGGACCATTTTCGGTAAATGCAGGATTTTTTGAACATTTGAAATCATTTATTTCAGCTCAATTAAAAGACAAATCTCAGCTGTATGACTTGTTGAAAGCCTTGCATCCAACGCCTGCTGTAGGAGGAATGCCAAAAGATTTGTCAAAAGATTTCATCCTAAAAAATGAAGGATATGATCGTACTTTTTATGCAGGTTTTATGGGCTATCAAAATAAAACAGAATCAGAATATTTCGTTAATCTTCGCTGCGCGAAAATCTTTTCGAATAAAGTCAATTTATATGTAGGAGGAGGTATAATGCCCGATTCTATTCCGGAAAATGAATGGCGAGAAACAGAGCTGAAATCAAAAACAATAGGAGACTTGTTAGTGAAATCAAATTAAAAAATAACTTATAGTTTTATTAACTTTATTCTTAATTAATAGAAAAGCCTTAATTTCGAAAAGTTAAATTTTTAATCAAAAAACAAAATATATAATGGCAACAATCAATTGGCAAACGGTAAAGGAGTACGAAGATATCACGTTCAAGAAATGTGATGGTGTAATGCGTATTGCGTTTAATCGTCCTGAAGTTCGTAATGCATTTCGTCCAAAAACTGTTTTCGAATTATTAGATGCTTTTCAATTAGCAGAAGAAGACCGTGAAGTTGGTGTAATTTTATTGACAGGAGAAGGACCATCTGCAAAAGACGGTGGTTGGGCTTTCTGTTCTGGAGGAGATCAACGTGTTCGTGGTGCAAAAGGTTATGAAGGACAAGATGGTGTTGGACGTTTGAATATTTTAGAAGTTCAGCGTTTGATTCGTTTTTCGACTAAAGTTGTTGTGGCTGTAGTAAACGGTTGGGCAGTAGGTGGAGGACATTCTTTGCACGTGGTTTGTGATATGACATTGGCTTCTAAAGAGCACGCAATTTTCAAACAAACAGATGCTGATGTAGCTTCATTTGATGGTGGTTATGGTTCGGCTTATTTGGCGAAACAAGTTGGTCAAAAACGTGCGCGTGAAATCTTTTTCTTAGGATTGAATTATTCTGCACAAGAGGCTTACGACATGGGAATGGTGAATTTAGTTGTTCCGCATGACGAGTTAGAACAAGTTGCTTTTGATTGGGCACAAGAGATTTTAACAAAATCGCCAACAGCAATTAAAATGTTGAAATATGCATTCAATTTGGTAGATGATGGCTTAGTTGGACAACAAATTTTTGCTGGTGAAACAACACGTTTTGCATATGGTACAGAAGAGGCTGTAGAAGGTCGTAATGCATTCTTAGAAAAACGTCCAAGAGATTTTTCAAAATTTAGATAAGAAAATTTTCAAAATATAAACGAAAAGCGATGTTTAACATCGCTTTTTTTATTTCTATAAAATCAATTACTTTTACTCAAAACCTAATTAATTTGTGATAATAGATTTTCCTATATCCATTGAAATTTTTGGACACTCAGTCTTAGTTCATCCTATTCTCGAATCGGTCGGAATTTTTATTGCGATGCGTTATTATGAATTTCTACGAAAACGAAATAAATCAAGTTTATCGACAATACAATCGTTTAGTATAATTATAGGCGCTTTAATTGGTGCACTTTTGGGATCTAAAATAATTGGAACATTAGAAAATCCGCAAGCTCTTTTGGATGCAAAAAATCCTTTTCTCTTTTTCTGGACAAGTAACACAATCATAGGTGGTTTAACCTTTGGTTTAATTGGTGTAGAACTCACAAAAAAGATAATTGGTCACAAAGAAAGTACAGGAGATTTGATTACTTTTCCTTTGATTTTAGCGATGATAATTGGACGAATTGGTTGCTTTTTAACAGGCATTTATGAACAAACATATGGAATAGAAACAACATCTATTTTCGGAATGGATTTGGGCGATGGATTGTTGCGTCATCCCGTTGCGTTGTACGAAATTGTTTACCTTCTTTTGCTTTGGATAGTTTTGAAGATTATTCAGAAAAAATATATTTATCCATCTGGTTATCTCTTTCAAGTCTTTATGCTGGTTTATTTTTTATTTCGTCTTTGTTTAGATTTTATCAAGCCAATTCATCCAATTTTTTTAGGTTTAAGTTCTATTCAAATTACTTGTGTTGGTGTTATTTTTTATTATATCTTTAAGTTATTACAAACTCAACCTAAATACATAAAATGATCTACGCAGTTATTTTTGCAGAAGGCGGTCTTGGAAGTGATTTTATTTATATTATCATTGCGATTTTGTTAGTGATAGCAATTATTTGTGGTGCTGTTGGTACATTAATTTCACTAATTATTAACTCAATTTCTGGACATAAAAAAGAATCAAAACACTATCTCATGGTTTTTGGAGTATGTGCGTTGATTACGCTAGTTATTTCGGGAATGGTTTGTGGTGGAATGTAAAACCTAGCCAATGTTAGCAGTTATTTTTGTGCAACAATTTATTCATACAGATGATATTGTTCTGTTTTTATTACTTGTAGCATTTATTGGTGCAGGTCTTATTTCTCTTATTAGTTTAATTTATCAATCAATTCAGAAAAAAATAAATATACAACGATTAGTGATATTATTTTTTGGATCACTTATAGGATTGTTTTTATTATTTATAGTTTTAATCTATCTTATTTTTGATGGATATTAAGTACTTAAAACTCATACTATGCCAGTTAGAAATTATACGTATTACGATTATACAATTTCACTTTGTCCAGAATGTTTAAAACGTGTTGGTGCAAAAATTATTATCGAGGACGAGAATGTTTTTATGACAAAATGTTGTCCAGATCATGGTTTCTTCAAAACAAAAATAGCAACGGATGTCGATTATTATAAAAACATAAGAAATTATAACAAAGCTTCGGAAATGCCTTTGCATTTTGGGACGGATGTCGAATATGGTTGTCCGTACGATTGTGGTTTGTGTGTCGATCACGAGCAACATTCGTGTTTATCAATTGTTGAGGTGACGGATCGATGCAATTTAACTTGTCCAACTTGTTATGCCATGTCATCGCCACATTACGGTTCTCATCGTAGTTTGGAGCAGATTGAAGCGATGTTTGATACAATTGTAAAAAATGAAGGTGAGCCAGATGTGGTGCAAATTAGTGGCGGAGAGCCAACAATTCATCCACAATTTTTTGAGATTATGGAAATTGCAAAATCAAAACCGATTAAACACTTGATGTTGAATACAAACGGAATTAGAATTGCTAATGATTCAGGTTTTGCCGAAAAATTAGCGACTTATGCACCCGAATTTGAAGTTTATTTACAATTTGATTCATTTAAAAAAGAAGTTTTAGAAGATTTTCGAGGAAAAGATTTGACAGATGTTCGAATGAAAGCTTTAGAAAAATTGAATGAATTAAATCTTTCTACAACTTTGGTTGTTGTTCTTCAAAAAGATAAAAATATTGATGAAATTGGGAAGATTATTGATTTTGCGCTCAAACAAAAATGTGTGCGTGGCGTGACGTTTCAACCTGTCGAAATTGCGGGAAGAAATAGAGAAGATTCTTCTCACGAAAAAATTACATTGACAGAAGTTCGTCAAGAAATTATTGATCAATATCCACTTTTTAATTCAGATGATATTATTCCGGTTCCGTGTAATCCAGATGCTTTGGCGATGGGTTATATGCTGAAATTGAATGATGAGGTAATTCCGCTTACACGTTATATAAATCCTGCGGATTTGTTGAATAACGAATCTAAAAATACAATTGTCTACGAACAAGATGAACAATTGAAAGTACAATTATTAGACATTTTTAGTACAGGAATTTCTGTTGATAAAGTGCAACCAAAAGTGAATCAATTACTTTGTTGTTTGCCAGAAGTTTGTGCGCCCGAATTGGATTTAGATTACGATAATTTGTTCCGAATAATCATTATGAATTTTATGGATGCACATGATTTTGATGTTCGCGCCGTAAAAAAATCTTGCGTACATATCGTCAACAAAGAGTTGAAATTAATTCCATTCGAAACAATGAATTTATTTTATCGAGACGAAAAAGCTGCTTATTTGGAGGAATTAAGAAAAGAGGATAAAGTGTTGTTTTAGATGATGATGACAAACTGCTTATTTTTTGGTGATAGTATTCTACGGAGAATATGACGGAGTTTTGGGAGGTTATGTAGAAATTTTGAAACGTTATTGTCATACAGAATTTTATAACAACAATGCAAATGAAGTCAATTGTTTTAATCTCGGAATAGGAGGTGAGACAACGGAAGGTTTAATGAACCGATTTGAAGTTGAGACAAAAGCACGTCTTTCTCCTGACGAAAATTTAGTTTTCTTTTTTTATGGCGCAAATGATTTAGAATTGGTTTCATTCGCTAATTTTGAATCAAATCTTTTTGAAGTAATTTCTCAAGCAAAAGAATTTACACCTAACATTTATGTGATAAGTATTTTACCAATTTCTAAAAAAGTAGATGGAATAAAAATTCCAGATCGTAAATTTCGTACGACTCAAAAAATTGAATTATACAATCAAAAGCTAAAAGAATTAGCACTTCAAAATCAAATAGAATTTATTGATATTTTCTCACGTTTTAATTCAACTAAAGAAGAATTTCTTTCAAAATATGGTATTCATCCAAATGAAAAAGGATATCAATTTATCGCAAATCAAATAAAACCGATTGTTGAGAAATATTTGTAAAGTCTATTTTTGTTGAATTTGACTTCTGTAATATGGAATGATATAATCTTTAAAAAATAAAAAAGTCATTGATCCAGCTATACACGTAAAGGGTGCGTTTTGGCTTGTTCCAGTTGGTGAGATATAAGAAATTAATAATCCAACTAAATATCCGCATAAAGCGTAATAACCAACTTTCAGAACTATTTTTAATGCTTTGTTTTTCATTTTATTAGTGTTTTAATAAAGATATGGTTTTTATTGATAGTAGACAAAATAATCTTTATTCATTATAAATAACTCATTTTGGTTTTGTAACTTTGTCCACGAAAGTTTATGGTAATTTTTCAAATAAAAAATTAGTATTAACAAACGAAATTTTCTTCGGGGCAAGGCGAAATTCCTTACCGGCGGTTATAGTCCGCGACTCCTTTAACTTTGTTATGGGACTGATTTGGTGAAACTCCAAAACCGACAGTATAGTCTGGATGAGAGAAGAAAATTGAACACAACAGAAAGTCATGAGTGATAAGAGTTAAGTTCTGAGTAAAAAACTCATGACGCACATCTTTGAACTTATTACTTAACAATGTGTTTCGCCCTGAAGTGATGTTTCATGATAAAACAAAAATCAAATGAAAACAATCACACAATTTGGCTCAACAGCCAATGAAAGAATTGCAAATGCAATTAAAGATCTACAAAACGGAAAAGGAATTTTATTAATTGATGATGAAAACCGCGAAAACGAAGGTGATATCATTTTTCCTGCTTCCACCATTACAGCACCAGATATGGCTTTATTGATTCGCGAATGTAGCGGAATTGTTTGTCTGTGTATTTCGAAAGATAAAGCAAATGAGTTGGAGTTAAATCCGATGGTTGAGAATAACAATTCGCGTTTTCATACAGCATTTACAGTTACGATTGAGGCAAAAGAAGGTGTAACAACTGGTGTTTCTGCTGCGGATCGTGTACAAACGATAAAAACGGCAATTCATCCTCAAGCAAAACCGACTGATCTTAATCGTCCTGGACATGTTTTTCCTTTAATTGCTCGTCCAAAAGGCGTTATGGAGCGACGAGGACATACGGAAGGAAGCATTGATATTGTGAAATTGGCAGATTTGGGAAATGAAGCAGTTTTATGCGAATTGACAAATGTTGATGGTACAATGGCGAAAGTTCCTCAAATTATAGATTTTGCCGAAAAACATGAAATGACAGTTTTGACAATTGAGGACATTTACGAATATCGTCTTCAATTAGAGGAGAAAAAACAATTACAATTCGCTTAAATTAAACAATAAAATACATCATAAACTTTCAAAAATCTTCGGGTAGAAATACACGAAGATTTTTTTGATTTTATACAAATTTATTATCCAAAATCAAGGTAGTTTTGAATAAAATCAATGTACATTTAAAAACTTAAAATTCAAATTACAAAATGACATCAGAGGAGAAAATTCCATCCGTTTGGAAAAATAAAGAATTTATTCCATTCATATTTTTAAGGTTTTCTTTAATCTTTGCTTTATTCATTCAGAGTACGTCTGTTGCGTACGAAATTTTTAAAGTCACTCAGAAAGAAATTTTTCTTGGATTAATTGGTTTAGCCGAGTTTTTACCAATTCTTTTAACTGCTTTTTATGCGGGACAATTGGTCGATAAATTGGATAAACGGATGATCTTGGTACGAAGTATTGGTTGTTTTATGACCGCTTCTTTTGTGTTGATGATTGTTAACTTTCCGTCTGTTAGAGAAGCAATCGGAATTCCTGTTTATTTGGGAATCTGTTATTTTGCATTTTTCATTTTAGGATTGACAAGATCCTTTAGCGGACCAGCTTTATTTGCTCTTTTAGCCTTAGTTGTCCGTAAAGAAAATTACACAAAAGCAATTCCGCTTTCGTCTTCTGCATTTATGATTGGATCAGTTTTAGGGCCTTTGGCAGGAGGAGTTATTTTAGCAAAATTTAGTATTGAAGCCGCTTTGATAACCGCTTTTACAATTATGTGTATTTCGATGGTGATGATATTATTAATTTCTAAAAAACCAGCAGAAATATCAGAATCAGAATCGACAGAATCGCCAATGACACGTATCAAAGAAGGTTTGAGATTTATTTGGGGAACGCCAATTATATTAGCTGTTTTGAGTTTGGATATGTTTGCGGTTTTCTTTGGTGGAGCAGAATCGTTGTTACCAGCTTTCGTTGAAAAAGTATTGAATCAAGGTTCTGAAGCTTTTGGTTTATTACGTTCAGCGCATGGAATTGGATCGATTATAATGATGTTTTTCTTGTCGATGATTCCAAGTTTATTAAAAGGAAATGTTGGACCAAAATTATTGGGAGCAGTCGCAATGTTTGGTATTTGCATTATATCTTTCGGATTTAGTCAAAATCTGTATTTATGTTTTGTGATTTTGATGTTTGGAGGTGCTTTTGATGCAATTTCGATGGTGATTCGTCAAAGTATTTTACAAATTAAAACGCCCGAAAATTTGAAAGGTCGTGTTTCATCTGTCAATTCAATATTTGTAAGTTCTTCTAACGAATTAGGAGCTTTAGAAAGTGGAATTGCTGCAACATTTTTAGGATTAGTTCCTGGAATTATTTTTGGCGGAACAATGACAATTTTAATCGTAATTTTAATTGCATTTTTCATCAAACCTATTCGAAAAGTAACCTTAGAATAAAATATTAAGATTGAAAGAAGTAAAGGTTTTAAAATAAAGGAAAGCGAATCAATTGATTCGCTTTTTTGTTATCTTTAAGAAAATAATTATCAATGAAATCTATTGTTTGCTTTTTACTTTTAGGATTTGGTTTGTTGAGTTGTGAGCGAGGATTATCGCAAGAAGAACGCGATAAATTACATCAAGATTCTATTCATCAAGAGATGTTGGCAATGGGAATGAATGCAGATTCTTCGTTTTCTTATAGAAAGTATGAGAAGGATTTAGAAAAAAGTTTTGAAGAGCATTCTGTAAAACCTGATTTGATTTTTATCCCTTTTTCTGATTATCAATTTATTTTTTACAACGATTCTGTTAGATATTTTTATGATAATAAGTTTCCTTAAGATAACATGTGTGGAACTGAAGCGTTACAAAATTCTAATGATAAAAAAATAACGGAGTTATTTAAAGTGACTAAGAAAGATTTGGTAAAATTAAATGATAAATCAATATTAGATTTGGTAAAGAATTTAGAAAATGAGATTGTAAAATCTGATAAAAGAGTAACAAATGTTTTAGGCGTAAATAAAGATTCAATTAAAAGTAAAGAGCTTCAAAAATTAAGAAATTATTTGATAAATACTAAATTACGTTATATTTACCGTCCACTTTCAACGCGCGAGCGTTTGGTAGCTGATGCTAAGTTTAAAAATACTTCCGAAGATTTTTTTCTAAAATAAATTGGGATAGTGCTTATCACGAGGATTACAAGAAGTTTTATTCAGAGAACTAAAGCGTCAATCCTTCCAAATCATCAATGGTTCCGTTGTAGATATTCACATCAACTTTATAACGTTTTATACCATCTATGGTTGCTTTTTCGGTAAATTGCCAGAAATCCCAATGACCTTTCATTTCTTGCACCCAAAAATTGTAATTGGCAATCCAGATAATATAACCATCAAAATGGTTTTGTAAATAATCTTCGAAATATTTGTCCGACGTATAAATAATCGGTTTGATATCGTAATGCTCTTCAACAATTTTGCACCAATTCTTGATTCCTTCCACCAAACGATCCATAGATTGTGTTCTCGGTAAGGTTTCAATATCCAAAACTGGAGGCAAATCACCATTTTCTAATTTTACTTTTGCAATAAAATTCTGTGCTTGTAAAGTCGAATTTTCGTCTGGACGATAAAAATGATAAGCGCCACGCAAAATATTATTCTTTTTCGCACCTTCCCAATTATCCTCAAAAGTCTCATCAATAGACGAAGTTCCCATTGTAGAACGGATAAAAGCAAAATTTATCGGATACAAATTGTAAATCGTATGCATTTTCGTCCAATCAATTTTTCCTTGATAATGCGAAACATCAACACCAAAAGTTTTGAGATAATATTTATCCATCACCTCAATATTTCGGATATCAAATTTTGTAACTTTATCATCAACCAATTTTTCGCCTTTCAACGATTTTTCTACAACCGAAAAATAGTAATGAATACCATGGCGATAACGATACGCAAAATAAACAACACACAAAATCAGCAAACTAATTACATAGGTCGAAAGTTTGATTTTTTTTAATGTATTAAAAATAGATTGTTGTGTTTTCTTTTTACGAGGCATTTTAGTAGTTGAAATAGATAAATTCTATGCAATATTACTTCAATTTTCGATGATAAAAAAAGTAAAATCTTCATTATCTTTGTTCAGTATGAAAAAATGGATATTAGCCGCAAGGCTTCGCACATTACCACTTTCTTTGAGTGGATTATTATTGGCTGGATTTATTGCAAAATCAGAAGGAATCTTTCAAAATGATATATTTTTCTTATCACTTTTAACAACTTTGGCTTTCCAAATTTTATCAAATTTCGCGAACGATTATGGCGATGCGGTAAAAGGAACGGACGCAAATAGAGTAGGAGAACAGCGAGCTGTAGCATCTGGATTGATAACTCAAAACCAAATGAAAGTTGCCATCGGTATTATGGTTGCGATTTCTTTAGCTTGCGTTGCAGCATTGTTGTATGTATCTTTTTATCCAAATGATATGAAATACATTTACATTTTTCTTGGCTTAGGTGTTGCGTCTATTTTTGCAGCAATGGCTTATACAATGGGTAAAAAACCATACGGATATATTGGTTTAGGTGATGTTTTTGTGTTCTTATTCTTTGGGATTTTAGCTGTTGCAGGTGGAGAATTTTTATATTCTAAAGTTTTTCAATGGCAAATTTTATTACCTGCAGCTTCGATGGGATGTTGGAGTGTAGCAGTGCTAAATTTGAACAATATGCGTGATGTGAAAAATGATGTCAAAAACAGTAAAATTACCGTTGCATCAAAATTAGGTTTTCAAAAAAGTAAATATTACCAAATGGCTTTAATGACGATTCCGTTCGCATTAAGTGCATTATATGTAACGATGTCACCTCTAAAAGCAGGTAAATTATCTGGTTTTGTATTTTTAATTTTAATCTTTTTTGCAAATGCTATTCGTCGTCAAATTTTTGCAGTAAAAGATCCAAAAGATTTCGATCCATTTTTGAAACAAGTAGCAATGTTAGCTTTATTTTTCGCTGTATTGTTGGGATATAGCTTAATCGGTTTCGATTTTATTGATACTTTAATTCGTTAATTACAAAAAAATATATAATGAAAATTCAATACTTAGGACATGCCTCGCTTGCGATTGAAGCAAACGGTAAACACATTGTTGTTGATCCATTTATTACACCAAATGAATTAGCAAAAAACATCGATTTCGAAAGTTTAAAAGCAGATTATATTGTTATTACACATGCGCATCAAGATCATGTGTATGATGTGGAAGAATTGGCAAAACGTACAGGAGCTTTGATTATTTCGAATGCAGAAATTGCTTCTTATTATTCGGAAAGAGGTTTGAAAGCACACGGAATGAATACGGGTGGTAAATTTAGTTTTGATTTTGGTTCGATTCAATCGACGATTGCATTTCATTCGAGTTCATTTGCTGATGGAACGTATGGAGGGGATCCGAATGGTTACATTATCGAAAGTGAAGGAAAGCGTGTTTACATCGCTGGTGATACAGCTTTGACGTACGAAATGAAGTTGATTCCAGACACAATTGGACAACTTGATTTAGCAATTTTACCAATCGGAGACAACTTTACGATGGGTGCAAAAAGTGCTTCTATTGCTGCTGAATATGTGCAAGCAACTAAGGTTTTGGGTTATCATTACGATACATTTCCACCAATTAAAATTGATAAAGCAGAAGCAAAATCTATTTTCTTTTCGCGTCATATTCAATTGATTTTATTAGAAATTGGCGAAGATTTAACGGTTTAAGAAATTCTTTACAATATATAAAAGCTCGAGATAATCTCAAGCTTTTTTATTGATTTGATCTCGGTTGAAAAAGATTATCTTTGCCGCAATTATTCGATAAAATTTATGATTACAGTTAATGATATTGCCGTTCAATTCGGTTCTTCAACGTTGTTTAGTGGAGTTAGTTTTGTGATAAATGAAAATGACAAAATTGCCTTAATGGGTAAAAATGGTGCAGGAAAATCTACTTTACTTAAGATTGTTGCAGGAATCAATAAACCTTCTTTGGGAAATATTTCAGCGCCAAAAGATGCGGTAATTGCTTATTTACCACAACATTTGTTGACCGAAGATAAATGTACTGTTCGCGAAGAAACGTCGAAAGCTTTTGCTGAATATTTATCAATGAAAAATGAAATTGATGAATTAAATGAGCAGTTAACTGTACGAACTGATTATGAAAGTGATGATTATATGAAGTTAATCGAACGCGTTTCGGAAGTCAGTGAAAAATTTTATTCGATAGAAGAAGTAAATTACGAAGCCGAAGTGGAAAAGGTTTTGAAAGGAATGGGATTTGCGCAAGAAGATTTGGATCGATCAACTTCTGAGTTTTCGGGAGGTTGGCGTATGCGAATCGAATTGGCTAAAATTCTTTTGTGTAAACCAGATTTGATTTTATTAGATGAGCCTACAAACCATTTGGATATCGAATCTATTCAATGGTTAGAGGATTTCTTGAAAAATCAAGCCAAAGCTGTTATGGTGATTTCGCACGATCGCACATTTGTCGATAATATTACGAATCGTACAATCGAAGTGACAATGGGACGAATTTATGATTACAAAGCCAAATATTCTGACTATTTAGTGTTGCGTCAAGATCGTAGAATTCATCAGCAAAAAGCTTATGATGAACAACAAAAATTCATTGCTGAAAATAAATTATTTATTGAACGTTTTCGTGGAACTTTCTCTAAAACAGAACAAGTGCAATCGCGCGTTCGTATGTTAGAAAAGCTAGATATTATCGAAGTTGATGAGGTTGATACTTCAGCTTTGAAATTGAAATTTCCAGCAGCAGCTCGTTCGGGACAATATCCTGTTGTAGTCGAAAATTTAGATAAAACGTATGGTGATCATATTGTGTTTAAAGATGCAAATATGGTGATTGAACGTGGTCAAAAAGTGGCTTTGGTTGGAAAAAATGGTGAAGGAAAATCGACAATGATTAAAGCTATCATGAATGAAATTGATTTCGATGGAAAATTAGAAATCGGACATAATGCGCAAATCGGATATTTTGCTCAAAATCAAGCTGCTTTGTTAGATGAAGATTTAACCATTTTCGAAACTGTAGACCGCATTGCAGAAGGTGATATCAGAACACAAATCAAAAGTATTTTGGGTGCGTTTATGTTCAAAGGTGATGATGTCGACAAGAAAGTAAAAGTGCTTTCTGGTGGAGAAAAAACACGTTTGGCAATGGTGAAGTTATTGTTAGAACCTTATAATGTCTTGATTTTAGATGAGCCAACAAATCACTTGGACATGAAAACAAAGGATATTATCAAAGATGCATTGAAAGAATTTGAAGGAACAGTAATTTTAGTTTCCCACGATCGTGATTTCTTAGATGGATTGGCAGAAAAAGTTTTTGAGTTTGGAAATAAACGTGTCAAAGAACATTTTGAAGATATCAAAGGTTTCTTAGTAACAAAGAAAATGGAAAACTTGAAAGAAATAGAAAAGTAAATTGAATTTTAATAAAACAAAAAAATCCACTCAACTGAGTGGATTTTTTTATGCTTGCTTCTTCACGAACTTCGTTAAAATAACGATTAATTGTCCGTCAACTTTTCCTTCAATTTGTTCGGTATTATCATGAACTAAACGAATATTTCGTACAGCAGTTCCAATTTTTGCATTGATAGAAGAACCTTTTACATCCAAATCTTTAATCAATGTCACCGTATCTCCATTCACCAAAATATTTCCGTTGCTATCCTTGTGCAAATTAACACTTCCGTCACCTTCGTGATCACCAGATGCTTTTGCCCACTCCATATTTTCGTCATCTAAATACATCAAATCCAAAGCATCAGCAGCCCAAGATTCGTTTCTAAAACGATTCAACATTCGCCAAGAAAGCACTTGTACGGCAGGAACTTCGCTCCACATAGAAGAAAGTAAAAATGATTCCCAAAAAGATGCATCTAATTCCTCTTTCTTTTCAATTTGGTTGATACATTTTTGTGTTATGTAGACATTTCGATCAGGATTGCTACTCGCATCAGGATTCACTTCATAAATATCCAAATTTTCTGTAACTCCCGTCAATTCGCATTGGTTACCACTTCTTTCTTGTAAAAATGTATCTAATTTCATGTATTGATTTTAAAACTTTTGCAAAGATAACCTTTATTTAGAATTTAAACTTTTGAGGTATTTTAATCAGAATTATTTAAATTCGTTAAGAATAAAATTCAACCTTAAAATATGTTAGTAAAGAAAAACTCGGGCGAGTTAATCCCATATGATCCAAAAGCTTTAAAACGTTCATTAACGAAATCTGGCGCAAAAAAAGAGGAAGTTGAAGAGGTTTTCGAATTAGTTTCGAAAGATCTTTACGATGGAATTCTGACCAGAGAATTGTATCGTATAGCTTTTGCTCATCTCAAAAATTATAGAAATTCTTATGCAGCGCGTTATAGCCTAAAACGAGCTTTGCGAGATTTGGGACCAGAAGGATATTATTTCGAAAAATGGATTGAAAGAGTGATGCAAGCAGCAGGATATCAATCGTTGCATTCGGAAATTGTGCAAGGAAATGCGGTGACGCACGAAATTGATGTGGTGGCTTCTAAAGGAGATCAATTGCTTTTCTGTGAATGTAAATTCAGAAATGACGAAGATGCCAAAATTTCGGTGACAACGCCGATGTATTTTTTATCGCGAATGAAAGATGTAGAAAGCCATACGTATCATTTTTTTGGACGAGATATGAAACCAACAAAAGGTTTCTTGGTAACGAATGCGTATTTAACGACGGATAGTATAGATTTTGCAAATTATTATGGAATTGGATTGATTTCTTGGGATTATCCTGAAACAAATAGTATCAAATATTTGGTTGATAATGCGGCTTTGTATCCAATTACGTGTTTAACGACTTTGACGCCAGAGCAAGAAAAAGTTCTTTTATCGAAAGAATGTATTTTGGTGAAAGATTTACAACAAAATAATAAGTTTTTAGATTCATTAAACTTGTCTAAAGAACAACGAAACGAAGTTTTGGAAGAAACAAATGAATTATTAGAAATCGAGAATTTTACGTGCGAAATTGCTTAAACTGAAATAAAAAAGAAGCTCAATATTGAGCTTCTTTTGCTTTATAATTCTTTGAAAATCTCAAAACTATCTTTGTGATCGCACCAAAATTCGTCCAAATTAATCATTCGATTTTTTAGAAACGAAATAATTTGCGGCCAATCAGTCTCTCTAAAAATACTAATGTTTTCTAAACGCATTTTTATCGTCGAAATCATTTTTCCGTCTTCGTCATAATCTTCTTTTGTCCAAATCCATTTTTCGCCAAGATAACTTTCCAAAACATTTTCATATTCCTCAAACTGTTCATAAATCATCAGTTGAACGGACGGATCTGGGTGCGAAATTTCAATAGAAACCTCTGCAAACTTACGTTCGACATCCGTTCTAAAATAAACACCTTTTACATCCGTTTTGTAATTTATCCAATTAATACGCGTTCCTTCGGCATTCATCTGCAATTTCATATACGTTCCATACGAAATCCAAAAATTCTTTTTTATGCGATAAGCATCTTCTTTTGAAAACAAATTGATTATTTTTTTACAAAAATCGGTTTAATATTCTATTCAACAAAATTTCGAGAAAAATAGCTTGGATTGATTCTTGTTCTATTACATTTGAATAAATATTTTTAAAAAGTAAATATGAAACTATTTTCTTTCCTTGGTTTAATGGGAATTTTGGCTTTTTCTACTGTAAATGCACAATCTGTAGAAACGGTGAAATATGAAACTTTGCACGAAAAAATAGCAAATTATAAAGATCAAATTGTGGTGGTTAATTTTTGGGCAACGTGGTGTGCGCCTTGTGTGGAGGAGATTCCAGCGTTTATGGAAATTAATGAAAAATACAAAGACAATCCTAATTTCAAGATGTTGTTGGTTTCGTTGGATCGACCAAAAATTATCGATAAAGTAAAGAAATTTATGCTTGACAATAAGATAAATGCGGAAGTTGTTTTGTTAGATGATACCAAACGAATGAATGAATGGATTCCGTCATTTGATCCGAAATGGGCAGGAAATATTCCTGTGACAATTATTTACAATAAAGGCGAGAAAAAGGTTTTTCATGATCAAGCCATGACAAAATTCGAATTAGAAGATTACATTACCGAATATCTTAATTAAACGATAAAACTCCTGAAAATACTTTTAGGAGTTTTTTATTTTTTGTAAGTTTATGTCAACATAAAACTACAAAAATGAATAAAAAACATATCAGAAAAGATGTTATTCAACATCTCATTCAACTAAAACAAGATGAAATAAATGCTTTAAAAGAATCTGAACGAATCTATGCAGAAGGTGCAGATTTGGATGAAGAATCAAGTTTAGAATTAGACGATTTTGCACAACAAAGTCAGTCGACAGATGCGGCGAGAAGTTTACGAATTCGTATCAATCAAGCAACCGAAGATTTAGAAAATTTCAAAGCGTTAAAACCTGAGTTGGTTGACGAAATTACAGAAGGAAATGTTGTGTTTACCGATAAAGTGAATTTTGTAATTGGTTTATCTTTCAAAGATTTTGAATGGGAAAATAAAAAGTTTGTTGGAATTAGTACGCAAGCGCCTATTTTTGATGCTTTAGTTGGAAAACAAGCTGGAGATAAATTCGAATTTAACGGAATCAATTATACCATAGACGAAATATTATAACATGCCAAAAATACATACAATCGATCTTAATTTCCAGAATGAAAACGAAGCAATCGCAACTTATTTAATCGAAACAGAACAAGGACCGATTTTAGTTGATCCAGGACCTTATTCTACTTTCGAGAATTTGAAAGCAGGAATAGAAGCGTTAGGTTGGCGAGTAATCGATATCGAAAACATATTAATTACACATATTCATTTTGATCACGCTGGTGCTGCATGGAAATTTACAGAACATGGCGCAACAATTTTTTTAAATCCGATTGGTTTACCGCATCTAAAAAATCCTGAGAAATTGTGGGAATCTGCAAAAATGATTTATGGTGACGATATGGATCGTTTGTGGGGAGAAATGAAACCAATTGACGAAGAATATTTGGTTGGTTTGGCAGATGGACAAAGTGTGGAGTTTGGTGATGCTGTTTTTCAGACTGTTTATACGCCTGGACATGCTGTTCATCACAATGCTTATGTGTTGGACGATGTTATTTTTACAGGTGATGTAGCGGGGGTGAAGATAGAAAATGGACCTGTTTCGCCTCCTTGTCCGCCGCCAGATATTAATATTGAGTTGTGGAAAGAATCGATTGCTAAATTGAGAAAAATTAATGCAAAAGGAATTTATCCGACGCATTATGGTTATCACGAAGATTTAGAAAATCATTTTGATCAATTAGAAAAAGCTTTAGATGAATGGTCTGCTTATATAAAACCAATGTATGATGATAAAATTCCGACCGAAGAAATTGTGCCTGTTTTTGTCGATTATGTCACAAAAAACTATAAAGATTTAGGTTTAACAGAAGATCAAATTCAGGTGTATGAATATGCCAATCCATGCTGGATGTCTGTAAATGGACTAATGCGTTATTGGAAATTAAAAAAACAAGGAAGATTATAAAACGAAAAGCTGTCAAATTTGACAGCTTTTTTTATTCTATTTTTAATTCATATTGTTCAACCAAAATATTTCCCGTAGAATTTAATATTTCAGTTCCAAATTCAAACGAAGATAAATAGACGTTTTGCCCAATATAATTTCGTTTATTCATCTCATTTATCAACTCCATCACATTTACTTTTCCCGAAGTTCGTTTTTCTTTTCGCACAAAAGCAATATAATCCCAGCTTGTTTTCAAATCTTTTTTGATGATATGACTTCTGTAAATATCATATTGTCCAAATGTGGTAAAAATATTTCCAACTTTTTTTCCAAAAGGCTTGAATTTATTGTAATCTTCCCAAATCATAATTTCAATTCCGATGTTTTGTAGAGCGACTTTTGGCGAATTGTGCAACCAAAAATCAAAAGCTAAATTATATTTTTTGTCATTAACTTCTAACTTTGCTTTATACTCAACTTCAAAAGTTTTTACCTCACTTATATTCTTGAAATAATTATCAGTTTTAATGTCAACTAAATTAAACCAAGCACTTTCTCCAAACCAAATTTCAGGATAACCAACTACACCATATTTCTTGCCAGGCGTTTCCCATTTCCAACCAGCTGCTGTGTTAGTAGTGAAAATTGATTGGGAATAAACACCTTTTTTTATTTTGTGTTCGCCCCATTTATTGTTGTTAATTTCATATTTCTGCCATTTTATGGTTGCTCCATTTTCTGACTTTTTTTGATCAGATTGTTGACCAAAACCAATAATTGAAAAAGAGAAAAATAAAATATTTAAAAGTTGTTTCATCATTTATGTTAATTAAAAAAGGATGCTTTTGCATCCTTGTAAAAATATGGAATTGTGATGATTATAATCGAATTAATTTATCTTTTGCAACTTGATAATCTACTAATAAATCGTCGAAAACTTCTGCAACAGTCGCAATAGAATCTATTAATGACGAAACTTGACCAATTTCTAATTCTCCATTTACCAAATCGCCTTCAAACATTCCTTTCTTAGAACGTCCTCTACCCAAAAGTTCTTTCAATTCTTCTGCGGTTGTGCCTTGTTGATATTTTTCTTGAACTTGAGTATAAAATTCGTTTTTAATTAAACGAACAGGAGCTAATTCCTTTAATGTAAGTTGCGTATCACCTTCTTGAGTATTTACAATCACATCTTTGAAAGCTTGATTAGCAGAAGATTCCTGAGTTGCAGCGAAACGAGAACCAATTTGTACTCCATCTGCACCTAACGCAAATGCTGCCAAAATTTGAGAACCTGTTCCAATTCCTCCAGCAGCAATTAACGGAATATTGATTTGACGTTTCACATTCGGAATAAGACAAAGTGTAGTCGTTTCTTCTCTGCCATTATGTCCACCAGCTTCAAAACCTTCTTCCACGACAGCATCCACTCCTGCATCTTGTGATTTTTGTGCAAATTTGGCACTACTGACAACATGTGCAACAGTTATTCCTTCTTTTTTTAAAGTTTCTGTCCACGTTTTTGGGTTTCCGGCAGAAGTAAAAACAGTTTTTACACCTTCCTCCACAATAATTTGCATAATTTCTTCAATATTTGGATAAATCATTGGAACATTAACGCCAAAAGGATGATTTGTAGCAGCTTTACATTTCTTTATATGCTCGCGTAAAACATCAGGATACATGCTTCCAGCACCTATTAAACCTAGTCCTCCAGCATTACTTACAGCTGACGCTAATCGCCAACCGCTATTCCAAATCATACCACCTTGAATAATTGGGTATTTTATTGCAAATAATTTTGTTATATTCGTGTCCATTTTTCTATATTTAGGGATAAAAATAATTAAATCTAAAAGAAGAAAAAATTTAATTTTAACATAAATACTGACAGTTTGACTTTGGCAGATTATTTGATTTGCAAAAAATCAAATTTTAGAAAATAAATTAGAGTTTAATTATCTCTACTAATAATAAAAAATATAAGCTATGTATTGGACTTTAGAATTAGCATCTTATTTGAGTGATGCACCTTGGCCAGCAACTAAAGATGAATTAATCGATTACGCAATTCGTACTGGTGCACCTTTGGAGGTGGTAGAAAATCTACAATCTATTGAGGATGAAGGAGATTCTTACGAAAGCATTGAAGAAATTTGGGCTGACTATCCAACGGACGATGATTTCCTTTGGAACGAGGACGAATATTAAAAATAAAAAAGCCCAAATTGGGGCTTTTTTCGATTCTATAATCTATAACTAACATAGTTAACGTATATTTGCATTTTAATTAGTCTCAAATATATTGTGGCTAATTTTGACGAAGAACGCAGAAAAATATGAATATTTTAAACAAAATTTTACAAGGTTTCTTAGGTGATAAGAATGCTAAAGATGTAAAAGAATTACGAAAATATGTTGACTTAGCGAATGAAGCTGGTCAAAAGCTTAGTTCATTATCAATTGATGAATTAAGAGGACAAACTTTAGAGTTTAAAGCTAAATTAGCTGATGCAACTAAAGATTTTAAAACTCAAATTGAAGAGTTAAAAAAACAAGTTGAGGAAACAGAAGATTTTGGTGTAAAAGAAGATTTATACGCTAAAATAGATAAAATCAATAAAGAAGCATACGAAGTCGAAGAGAAGATTTTATTAGAAATCTTGCCAGATGCTTTTGCTGTAATGCGCGAAACAGGAAAACGTTTTACTGAAAACGAAACGTTAGAAGTGACAGCTTCTGAGTTTGATAAAGTTTTGGTAAATCGTGGACACGATTTCGTTTCTCTTAAAGATGATAACACTGCAATCTGGAAAAACTCTTGGGATGCAGCTGGTCGTCAAGTAACATGGGATATGTCTCATTACGATGTTCAGTTTATTGGTGGTACGGCTTTACACTTAGGTCGTATTGCGGAGATGCAAACAGGGGAAGGTAAAACGTTGGTTGCAACTTTACCAATTTACTTAAATGCATTAACTGGTCGTGGAGTTCACTTAGTAACGGTGAATGATTACTTGGCAAAACGTGATATGGCGTGGATGCGTCCAATTTTCTCTTTCCATGGTTTATCAGTAGATTGTATCGATAATCACCAACCAAACTCTCCAGGTCGTCGCAATGCGTATGCATCTGATATTGTTTATGGAACAAATAATGAATTTGGTTTCGATTATTTACGTGACAATATGGCAAACACTCCAGATGCTTTGGTACAACGTGAATTAAATTTTGCGATTGTCGATGAGGTCGATTCAGTTTTAATTGATGATGCTCGTACACCATTGATTATTTCTGGTCCAGTTCCACAAGGAGATCGTCACGAATTTGATGTATTAAGACCAAAAATTGATCGTTTATATCAAATGCAACGTGAGATGTTAGGAAAAACATTGAACGAAGCAAAAACATTATTCAAACAAGGAGATTTAAAAGAAGGTGGTTTCAAATTATACCAAGTTTACCGTGGTTTACCAAAATACAAACCATTAATCAAATTCTTATCTCAAGATGGTATTCGTGCTCAATTACAAAAAACAGAAGCGCATTTTATTCAGGATAATAACCGTGAAATGCCAAAAGTTGATGAGCATTTATACTTTGTTATTGATGAAAAACAAAATCAATCAGATTTAACAGATAAAGGAATTGAGTATTTGTCTAAAGGTATGGAAGATGAAAATTTCTTCATTTTACCAGATGTTTCGACAAATATTGGAGCGATTGAAAATTCAGGAAAAACGAAAGAAGAAATTCTTCAAATGAAAGAAGAATTTTTCCGTGACTTCTCAATCAAATCTGAGCGTATTCATACATTAAGCCAATTGTTAAAAGCATATACATTATTCGAAAAAGATATCGAGTATGTTGTGGTGGAAGGTGAAGTAAAAATCGTTGACGAATCGACAGGTCGTATTATGGATGGTCGTCGTTATTCTGATGGATTGCACCAAGCAATTGAAGCGAAAGAGAATGTAAAAATTGAAGCAGCGACACAAACGTTTGCGACGATTACATTACAAAACTATTTCCGTATGTACAACAAGTTAGGAGGTATGACTGGTACAGCGGAAACTGAGGCAGGTGAGTTCTGGGAAATTTATAAATTAGATGTTGTTTCTATTCCAACAAACCGCCCAATTTTACGTAACGATAAAAACGATATTGTTTTCAAAACAAATCGTGAAAAATATAAAGCAGTAATCGAGGAAATTGTTCGTTTATCTCAAGACGACAAACGTCCAGTTTTAGTTGGTACAACCAATGTCGAGATTTCTGAATTATTATCAAAAGCTTTAAAATTACGTGGAATTAATCACAACGTATTAAATGCGAAATTACATAAAAGCGAGGCTGATATTGTAACAGAAGCTGGTAAACCAGGAGCTGTAACTATTGCAACCAATATGGCTGGTCGTGGTACCGATATTAAATTGACGAAAGAAGTAAAAGAATCTGGAGGTTTAGCAATTATTGGTACAGAACGTCACGATTCTCGTCGTGTAGACCGTCAGTTACGTGGTCGTGCTGGTCGTCAAGGAGATCCAGGATCATCTCAATTCTTCGTTTCATTAGAAGATTCATTAATGCGTTTATTCGGTTCAGAAAGGATTGCAAAATTAATGGACCGTATGGGACATAAAGATGGTGATGTGATTGAACATTCTATGATTACAAAATCTATCGAGCGTGCACAGAAAAAAGTGGAGGAAAACAACTTCGGTATTCGTAAACGTTTGTTAGAGTATGATGATGTAATGAACAAACAACGTGAAGTAATTTATAAACGTCGTCACAATGCATTGTTCGGAGATCGTTTGGAAGTTGATATTGCAAACATGATTTATGATGTTGCAGCTTCTGTTGTAAAATCTAACAAAGATTTCGAAGATTTTGGTCAATATGAATTAGATTTAATTAAATTCTTTACAATGGGAACTCCTGTTACAGAAGATGAATTTAGATCTAAATCAATCAAAGATTTAACAAATATTACGTACGACGCAGCAATTGAAGATTACAAAGCACGTATGAAATATGTTGCAGAAACAGCTTTCCCAGTAATTTCGAATGTTTTCGAAAATCAAGGACATATGTTCTCTCGTATTCAAGTGCCATTTACAGACGGAATTCGTCAAATGACAGTTGTTTGTGATTTGAAAGAAGCATACGAATCTCAAGGAAAAACTTTAATCAAAGATTTCGAAAAATCAGTTGTATTAAGCTTGATTGATGATAACTGGAAAGAGCACTTACGTGATGTTGATGATTTACGTAAAACGTCTCAAAATGCGGTTTATGAACAAAAAGATCCGTTGGTTGTTTACAAACAAGAATCTTTCCATATCTTCCAAAGAATGTTAGACACAGTGAACAAAGAAATTATTTCGTTCTTGTTCAAAGGAGAATTACCAAATACTCAAAAAGAAGAATCTGTAGAGGAAACTGAATCAGTAAACTAAAAAGATTTTTTATATAACTTTAACCCTTTCTGAAATTTTCGGAAAGGGTTTTTTAGTATTTTTACATTAACTACTGAAAGTTTTCAGTATCAAATTATTAAAATTTTAAACAAATGAAATTTGCATACTTACACGGCTACCAAGGTTTTGTAACAGATGAAAAGAGAGAATATTTAGATTCTTTGGGAGAATGTTACGCACCAACAATTGATTACGATAATGCACCAACTTTGATTCAAGATTTGGTAGAATATTTTACAAAAGAACCAATCGAATTTATTGCAGGAACAAGTTTAGGCGGAATGATAAGTTATTATTTGGGATTACTATTAAATGTTCCAGTTTTGATGTTTAATCCTGCTGTAATTGCAGTAGAACGTTTAAAACCATTTTTGCCAGAACAATTATTAAAAGGAATTCCAACACAATCAAATTTAATTTTTACAGGTTTAAAAGATGATGTGATCGAACCAAAATTTCAGATTGAATTTGTAGAAAATCTTCAAAAACAAAACGGAAATATCGAACAAATTTTCGATGCTGAAATGACACATTTAATCACATTAGAAGAATTCGAAAAAGGTTTTGATGCTTTCTTGGAGTTGAAGAAATAACAATTATAGAATAAAAAAAGCCACTTTATAAGTGGCTTTTAATTTTATAGATTTAAAGTATTTTACAATCCTAACATTTTAGGACCTTGTTCGAAAACAACATCAACTGGAATATTTTTCGTTTTCAAGACATCTAAATCTTTTTGTAAATCGTCGTGAATAATTCCTTTATCAGCATATAATTTTTTTACACCATCATAATCTCCATTTCCTTGAAGTGTCAAAATTAATTCTGATAAACCATTCATTGCTTTTTCCATTTTAGCGACATTTACTTTGTAACGACCATTTGCTGTTTTTTCGAAAGCACCATTTTCAGCAAAATAGTTGAACGCAATCATGTTTGCTTGCCCGTGTGCAGAACTTGCTCCAAAACGAACTGAACGTAAGATTCCAGCCAAGAAAGTTACAAAATAATCTTCTTGTGTTCCTGTCAATTCACCTTTTTTCAATAATTGATTCACCATATACAAACCAAGAATATCAGCTTTTCCTTCTTCTAAGGCTGAATTAGCTTCTTTTAAAGCATCGCGGACAGAACCTTTTTTATTTACTGTATTTTTGATTCCTAAACCATGTGCCACTTCGTGAAACATGACATTAGAAAAGAAAGCATCAAATTTGATGTTTTTCTGTTGGCTTTCATCAATCAAAGCAGTCGCAATAGGTGCAAGAATTTTATCAAACTTGGCTTTCATAGCATTTTTTAATTGCAAACGGCGCGTTCCTTTTTCTAGTTGAACTTTTTCATCATTTGGTAAATTAATCGCAATTGTTTTTCCGGCAGTGTTACAATCTCCCGCATAATACACCACATCATACGCATTAAGATCAGAATCAGTTCCAGGAACTTCTTTTTTGTAGTTTGCAGAAACAGGTAAATTCTTTTGTAATTCTGGTAAATATTGAACGAATTTTGCCAATTTCTTCGACCATTCAATATCTTTTACTAAAATATAAGCTGAATAAGAAGTTTTATACCCAAGTAATTGATCTTCATAATTTTCTATAGGACCAACCACCATATCAATGTTTGCATTTTTCATATCCATCCAAGCCAAATCACTTGCATAGAAATCATCACTCATCAAAGCTGCAGCACGTAATTTTAAATAATTTTTAAGTCCAGCATCTTCTGCTAATTCAGAAGCTTTTGTCAAATATTCAGCGGCTTTTGATAATTGATTTTTGAAATTTTCGTTATACGGAATCGAATATAATTTTCCTTCGCGATTACGACGAATAATAGAGTAGGGCGATTTACCATCTTTGATATTCGCTTGTTCAAATTCCTCTTTCGTCATATCAATAGGATAGAAAGTTGCACCAGCAGGTTTTGCACAAATACCGTTTATAAAAGGCGCTTCGTTATTCAATCTATCCCAAGGACCATAATTTATTTTTGCATATTCTTTGGCTTCACCTTTCGTTTCGTCCATCAAATCTATTTTAGCGCCATAAGCTTGTTGCCAAAATAAATCATCCATAATATCAGCTGTTTTGAACATCAAACGTAAAATTTCTTTTTCGTTTTGTGTCAAATGTGATATATCTGTTGTTAACGGAACCTTTGCGTATGATTGATATGCATATTCTTTTGTCATATCAGTTGAGGTTTGAGTTGATTCTTTTACCGCTTTTTGAGTTGAACAAGAGCTTAAAACTCCAGCAAAAGCAATCAATCCCAAGAATATTGATGATTTTTTCATTTTGAATGTTTTGGTAAATTTAAGGAGAAAAATGTTTAAATTTATTGATATTAATATTTGAAATGTATGGCTAAATTTTTATTCATATTTACATTAATTGGTTTATTGTTTTCATGTCAATCTAGATTGAATGGGTTTAGTTTACTAAATCAAGTTAAAGATCAAATTGAACAAAAGAATAACGTGAAAGCGTTGGCTTTATTAAAAAAAGTTGATAAAGCTAATTTTGGATCTTGTGGAAATGCTTATGCAGAAGGTTTAGCTCAAGCAAAGTTATTAGAGTCGATGATTTATAGATCTGAAAATAATTATTCTAAATCATTAAAAGTTTTAGATGATAATTTTAATTGTTCACTTGGCGCTGATTGTAGTACAAGAGATTCATTGAAAGTTGAAAACCTACTTTCTATTTATGGAAAAGATAAAGTAATAAATTCTTTTCATTCAAATAAATTTGAAAGAGATACGGTAGATTATTTTGCTAATACATTTAAAATTAATTTAAAGGAACTTAATTATAATTTTGTTTTTCATAATAGTTCTGAATTTTTTGATGAAAATTATATACCTATAGATCCTTCAAATATAGATTCATTAAATCTAATTATTGAACAGCAAAAATTTTATCAGTTAATCAAATAAAAAAAATCTCAACTTCTACTGAAATTGAGATTTAATCTGGGTGAATGATGGGTCTCGAA
>NZ_DLOC01000081.1:0-6194 GCF_002478465.1 Empedobacter sp. UBA7494 | reverse complement strand
AGGATATGACGTACCCACAATAGTTAAAATATTATTTTTGTGTTTTTACGAGTTACCAACACATCTTAAACACTACCGGTAAAACTATTTAATTGTTGTTATCATTTCCAGATTGTGGAACATATTGCGAATCAATTCTGGTTGTAGATTTTCCAAAATCTTCATTAAATATTACCTTTGTTGTTTAAGGTTTAACAAAACTTATACTAAGGAAAATAAAAACATTGAAAAAATTATATTTTAATTATAATTAATCTAGAAAAAAAAATAAAATACAGTTTTGTAAAAAATTTTATAAAGAATGATAAAATATTTCTAGTAATCAAATAATTACGTTTTTAGTTGATTGTTAAATGTTTATTAAGTAAATAAAATATTATTAAACAATACGATATGGTAAAGCAGTTAACTTATGATGATTTTGGACATACGCTTCATCATAATCAAATTCAATCAGTTGATGGCAATTATCTTGTTTTTGATACACGTAATGATGATACAAAAATAGGAGAGACTTCTTCTATCTGTTTACTTCACACGAGAACTTACGAATCCAAAATTATTTATACAACAAATAATCAAACAGAATTTGGTCCTGGAGTAGGTGCAGCCTCTTTTTCACAAATTGAGAATAAAGTTATTTTTATTCATGGTATTCGAAATGCGAATCAAGCAAACCCGTATTCGGCAACAAGAAGGACAGGTGTCGCAATTGATTTAGAATTTCCAAATTACCCTATTTTTATGGATGCCCGAAATATAAATTTTCCCTTTATAAATGGTGCTTTGCGTGGAGGAACACATTCGCATTCGTGGCAAAAAGAGAAGAATTGGATTAGTTTTACCTACAACGATTATGTCTTGGAACAAGAATCTAAACAAAATTCTACCATAAAAGATCAGCGAGTGGTTGGAGTGATGTTTCCAAAAAAAGTTGAGGTTGAGTTGGATGAAACATTAGAAAATAATTCTGGTGAAATGTTCTCGATTATCGTTTCGAAAATAGTGACAAATCCTAAAAATGGAAGTGATGAAGTCGAAAAAGCTTTTGATGAATGTTGGATTAACTCAACAAACAATATCGCATTTCAGGGACATGTGCGTGATGAAAAAGGGAATTTGAAAACGGAAATTTTTATTGCTGAAATTCCAAATGAAATAAGGTTTGATGAAAACGATAATTTAAAAGGAACTTTAACTACTTTGCCAGATGTACCAAGTTGTATTTCGCAGAAACGAATCACTTTTACTCAACATGGAATTAGTAATTTTAGACATTGGTTACGTTCTTCTCCTGGCGGGAAAATTATCTATTTTTTGATGGAAGATGAATTTGATAAAACGCAATTATTTGGTGTAAATTTAGTTTCGAATGAAATTATTCAATATTCTTTTTTAGAAAATTCGATTACCTCTCCATTCAATCTTTCATCAAACGGAAAATATGCTATTTATTTTGTTAACGATAAAATATATCTAAATGATTTAATCAAAAAAAAATCTAAACAAATCTATCAAGTTCATAAAATCAATAATGAATTAACAGGAATTCCGCATTTTTCTAATAATGGGAAAAAAATCTATTTTAATCAATTTGTTTCAAATAATTTCAATGAAAAGTTTATTCAAATCTTCGAATTAGAGTTATAAAACAAAACTGAAATATGTTAAAATTCTAAGTTTTCTGAAAAATATTTGTCCCAGATAAAAAATATTTCTAATTTTAGTACAGATACTTAACCGAACCTAAGGTCTATGTTTTAAAAAAAGGTAGATTGCATGTTCTTATTCGAGTCTAACCAATGGGAATAAGAACTAAAACAAAACCTCCAAATTGGAGGTTTTGTTTTATGATTTTATTAGTTTTACTTCATACAAATCCTTGCGTCTGTCTTTCATCGTTTTTACAGTTCCATACTCATGCAACTCCTTTAGAAGATAAAGATCAACATCCGAAATCAGTACCATTTCTGTATTCGGAGTTGCTTCTGCTTTGACTCCATTGTTTGGAAAAGAGAAATCCGAAGGTGTGAAAACTGCCGATTGCGAATATTGAATATCCATATTATTCACACGCGGTAAATTCCCTACTGAACCCGCAATGGCCACATAACACTCATTTTCTATCGCACGAGCTTGCGCACAACTACGTACTCGCGTATAACCATTTTGTGTATCAGTCATAAACGGAACAAATAAAATTTCCATTCCTTGATCGGCTAAAATACGGCTCAATTCAGGGAATTCGACATCATAACAAATTAGTAAACCTACTTTACCACAATCGGTATCAAAAACTTTGATTTCGTCACCACCATTCAATGCGTAATATTTGAACTCATTTGGCGTAATGTGTATTTTACTATACGAATCTAATTTCCCCGAACGATGACATAAAAATGACGTATTATATAGTTTTCCTTCCTTTAAATGCGGCATAGACCCTGATATAATATTGACATTATATGTAATTGCAAATTCTTGAATTTTCTTCACAATATCGTCCGTCATCGTTGCTAATTGATGCATCGCTTCAATCTCTTTCAAATGATTATATGGACTCATCAACGGCGAATTGAAAAATTCTGGAAACATGATAAAATCAGAGCCATAATCGCTTACCGCACTTACGAAAAACTCAATTTGATCATAAAAATCTTGTAAACCATTAAATAAACGCATTTGCCATTGCACCAAACCAAGACGAATAGTACGTTTTGTTGGTGAATTAGATTTCAATTCAGGTTCATAATAAATATTATTCCATTCTAATAAAGTGGCGTATTCTAAAGATTCTTTATCATCTTTCAGATAATTTTTCAAGATTTTTTTTACATTAAAATCATTCGAAATCTGAAAAGCTAAAGTTGAATCATAAATTTCTTTACTTTTTACTTTTTCTATATATTGTCTAGGAGATAATTCTTGCGAATATTTATGATAATTTGGAATTCGTCCACCAGCTACAATTGATTTTAGATTCATTTCTTCACAAAGCGCTTTACGTTCATCATATAAACGTCTTCCCAAGCGCAATTGACGATAATTTGGATGAACAAAAACTTCAATTCCATACATTACATCACCTTCTGGATCATGTTTTAAAAATTTACCATTAGATGTTATCGTATCATAATTCGATTCGATATTCGTTTTTTTCGAATTAACCACAATACTCAATGCCGAAGCAACAACTTTTCCATCCACTTCAACACAAAGTTGACCTTGTGGAAAAATAGCTAATAATTCTTTAATTTCGTCGACAGTCCAAGTTCCAAGCTGATTGTGATAGGCTTCTTTTGTAGATTCAGTCAAATCACTATAATCTTCAAGAGTCAAATTTCTGACCTGAATATTCATTTTAATTAAATTTAGATTATGCTTGAATTTAGCAAATATTAATCCAATAAACAATTTTAAAAAATAAATTTAGACCTATCTTCGTATAGACTAATAAGCATGAAATGAAAGATGTAAAAATAGAGTTTAGAAAGCCTATTTATCCTGTGAGTGACGAATTAAATCATTATTTAGAGAAATATCATCGCAAAACAAAAGCGAGTGTAGAATATGATGATTTGATGCGTTTTTCGGGTTGTGTAGCATTGGAAGATAAGGAAGGAAATGATACGCATTGGTTAGGTGTTTATTATACCGACTCGGAACATCAGGAAATTCAAGATAGTCTAAACAGAATTTATACTTACTTACATTCAGACGGAGATGAGGAGTCTTTGCCTTATCTTGTTGTTGATTCTATCGATTATTGTACGTTCGGAAATTCGAAACCTTTTCGTATTCGGGTTCGTAATATTTTGAATGATAATTACACCAATTTTTACATCAAAAAAGCAGATGTTTCGCGTATTTATGGTTTAGAATTAGAAGATATTTTATCTCCTCACCGAATCAATTTTTTGGTTTACAAAAATACATTGATTGAGGAGCATATTTTGGGAATTCCAGGAGATGTTTTTATCAAAAATTATTTGGATAAATGTAATGATTTAGAAAAAAATCAGATTGCAAAAGAGTTTGTAAAGTTCAATGAACGCTGTTTTATTGGTCTTTTGGGTGATATGCGATCGTATAATTATGTAGTGATTCCAATTCACGATTTTGATCAAGTTATCTATAGAATTCGACCAATAGATTTCGATCAACAATGTTATGAAGGAAATTTAAAAATTTATCGACCACAATATTTTAAAGAGAATCGAATAATGGTTGATTTAGTCAATGATCGTTTAAAACATAATTCTATCGATCAATATCGAAAAGAAGTAAAATCATTGATCACGAAAAGAATTTCAAACAGCTCAAAGCGTTTTCGTGATTTAATGAAAATCATAAAAAAAGACACGATTTCTAAACCAGAAAATGTTGCACAATTACGAAAAGGTTTCGCAAAGTTTTACAAAGACCAATCCTATGAAGATTGTAAGACTATGGGCGAAATTTTGCATAAAGCTATCATTAACAGTTTGGAATAAAAACAATAAAAGCTTCTCAAAATTGAGAAGCTTTCTTTTTTATAGAAATTAGTTTTTTAATAACTGCTTTCTGAAACGTAAAGCAACCAATCCTGCCCCTATTACCAATAATGGTAAATAATCATCGATTGGTGCTGGATCTGGACCTGGACTAGGGCCATTTGGATCATCTGTATCATCAGTATCATCAGCTTTTTGAGTAGTGTTATTACTTTCAAAAAAACGAATTCCACCTTTTTCAGTATTTGCAAAAGTCACAGTAGACATCAAACAAAATAATAAGGTTATTTTTTTTATATTTTTCATACGTTAATTATTTTAAAATTACTTTTCTAGATTCAGTTGTACCATTTGTATTCTCTACAACAACTACAACAACTTGAGGATTTACATTCAAATTGATTACATAATTTTTTATATTTATGTTTTGAATATTTTGTAATTGTCTTCCTGAAATATCAACTAATTTTATTGATTTTATTGATTCTTTAGATGAAATTGTAATCTGTTTATTTTGAGCATAAACTACCAATCCTTTTTTAGACAAATCATTTGTTGATAATGTTTTATTTTGATAATTTATAGAGAAACGATCATTAATTTCTCCTGCTTTTGTATCAAAAGAATAAGATTTTAATTCGTTTAAATTAAATACTTTATCTAATTTTTTGTCTACCAAATAGATATTTTGATTTTCGAAAACACCTTCAAACTTTTCTAAATTGATTTGGTAAGTTCCTGCTTTTTTAACATTGAAAGTTAAATCAAAAGAATCTTCGTTATTGAAATCTCCACGTCCTTGAATTACAAATAAATCATTGTTCAAAACAGAATATAATCCTTCATTATTATTGTCAAATGGTTGAGCATCAAAATTTTGATCAAATTTATTTGTCGATCCCATTCCATAACCAATTAAAGAAGTATTCAATTTAGTTTGATCTGCTGATAAACTTAACCAATATCTATCTTTTTGACCTTTGTAATAAACTGGACCATTAGCTGAGGTACGCATCGCATTATTAAGCACTAAATTACCAGCGTTTGCTACTTTTACTATAAATCCTTGTGCAATGTCAATATTAGGTGAAGTCATAGCTGGATCATTCCATCCTATTTCATTGTAAATAACCCAGTTAGAACCTTGATATGCTCCATTTACAATTGGTTTAGAATGCGTCCAAACATAAACAGAGTTTACTCCTACTGATGTATTAGCAGCAATTAAAGCATCTAAACTAAGTGGTGACGCGTAAGGATTTCCTACTGCATTATTTCCTTTAGATGTTTTAGTTACAGGAATCGTTACTTCTCCATTAAATAATTGACCACTGAATGAACTTTCAAATACCTGAGCATCGCCTTCTCCGTAGTTGTTGTAATCATTTGGCGCTCTAAATGCGATTAACTCACCTGCTTGGAAAGTATCTGTAGAGGTTACATTCGCATCCCAGTCATTTGTTGACTCTAAAAATCTTGCAAAACGATTTGTTAAAGTATTTGGAGAAATTTCGAAAATATTTTGATTAATAACTGGTGAAGACCACATTAAATTTTCTAAACGGTAAATAGGTGTTGATGATCTATCAAACATTGCAGGACCAACATTTACTGCGCTATTATTATTTTGAATCAAATAAGCACCGTGACTAAATCTAAATGTTACATCATTTTGATTAACAACTTCATTTTCTACAGTAA
>NZ_DLOC01000080.1:0-28421 GCF_002478465.1 Empedobacter sp. UBA7494 | reverse complement strand
TTACCTAAATGCACTACGGGTATTATATCTATAAAATTAGTCGAGATTAGTGTTGTTTTAGAAAATTGGAATTAATACATTTGTTAAAAATAAATACTCTATAAAAACTATAGATATTATATAAGAAAATGAATCAACTAAAAGAGATATTAGAAAAAGTTACAGGACAAGTAAGTTTAGAAGAAAAATTATTGTTTTTGAATAACAACGTTAAAGAAAAAATAGTTTTTTCGACAAGTTTTGGTTTCGAAGATCAAGTTATTTCTCATGCTATTTTAAGTCAAAAATTAGACAATATTGAGATTTTTACTTTAGATACAGGTCGTGTTTTTCAGGAAACGTACAATACGTGGAACAAAACAGAATTTAAATATCAAGCGAAGATTAAACCATTTTATCCACCAACAGAGGAGTTAGAAAATTTTGTTGAAGAAAATGGAATTAATCCTTTTTACGATTCGGTTGATTTGAGAAAACAATGTTGCTATATCAGAAAAGTAATTCCTTTGAATCGTGCATTAAAAGAAGCATCAGTTTGGATTACAGGTTTGCGTGCGGAGCAATCGAATAATCGACATGATATGCACGAAATAGAGTTTGACGAAGAAAAACAATTATTCAAATTCAATCCATTGATTGATTTTACAACAGAGGATTGTTTCGAATATTTGAAAGAAAATAGAGTTCCTTACAACCCGTTACACGACAAGGGTTTTATAAGTATTGGTTGTGCTCCTTGCACACGTGCTATAAACGAAGGTGAAGATTTTCGTGCCGGAAGATGGTGGTGGGAAGACAATAGTAAAAAAGAATGCGGTCTACATGCAAAGTAGACTTCAGGTGTTAATTTAATTTGAATGACTCAGCCTATTTTAGGTTGAGTTTTTTGTTTACTTTTACTAGACAAGTTTCAATAATGGAAATAGAACAAATCTTAAATCAAATTTCGCCACTTTCATCACAGTCTATTCAATTGATAGCAGATAAAATTCAATTGATTCGATTACCAAAAAACACCACGCTTATTGATGCTGATAAAGTTGAGAAAAAGTTATATTTCATCAAAAAAGGAATTGTTCGCGCGTAGACGATGGAAAAGAAATTACGTTTTGGTTTGGGAAAGAAGGCGATTTGATTTTATCGATGCGAAGTTATGTCGAAAATAAAATTAGTTACGAAACAATCGAATTAATGGAAGATTGTGAGTTATATGAAATTAAATCTTCAGACATACAATTGTTTTATGCGACAAATTTAGAAATTGCAAATTGGGGAAGAAAACTTGCTGAAATTGAATTGATAAAAACTGAAGAGCGTTTTATTTCTAGGCAACTAGGAACGGCGATTGATCGTTATAAAAAATTGTTAGAAGAAAATCCAAGTTTGATTAATCGTGTGCAATTAGGTTATATCGCGTCTTATTTAGGAATTTCTCAAGTGAAATTAAGTAGGATTCGCACAGAAATTTAAGCGAATAATTTTTTTACAAATGTAAAAAAAATCTATTTTTTTCTAATTCATCTTTGCATCAAAATATTAACAAAATGAATTGGATTTTATTGATTTTAGGAGGATTATTCGAGATTGGATTTACATCATCTATAGGGAAAGCCAAAGAAACAACAGGCTCAGAAATGTACATGTGGTATGGCGCTTTTGCAATATGTTTGGTTGCAAGTATGACGTTATTAATCAAAGCAACACAAACTTTACCTTTGGGAACTGCTTATGCTGTTTGGACTGGAATTGGCGCTGTTGGAACAGTTTTAATCGGAATTTTTGTATTCAAAGAACCAGCTAATTTTTGGAGAATATTCTTTATTTTTACATTAATTAGTTCAATTGTAGGATTAAAATTTGTTTCGCATTAATGAACGAAGAAATTACAATAAAAAGAGTTGAAAAAAAACACATTACAGAACTTCAAGAAATCTCTAAAAAGACATTTGCAGATACATTTTCTTCTTCTAACACAGAAGAGGATATGCAAAAATATTTGATCGAAAGTTTTTCAGAAGATCAATTATTAAAAGAATTGAAGAATCAAAATTCGTTGTTCTTTTTTGCAATGATTAACCAAAAAATTGTCGGTTATCTGAAATTAAATATTGGTGATGCTCAAACAGAAGTTTATGATATGAATTCTTTGGAAATTGAAAGAATTTATGTGTTAGAATTGTTTCAAGGAAAGAAAATTGGACAAATTCTTTTTAATAAAGCTGTAGAAATAACTAAAAACCTCAACTTGCATACAATTTGGTTAGGAGTTTGGGAAAAGAATATTTCTGCGATTAATTTCTATTTAAAGAATGGTTTCGAAAAATTCGATCAACATATTTTCAGACTTGGAGATGATGAACAAATAGATTATATGATGAGATTGAAATTATAAGATTTATAATATGTCAAAATGTCTTATTAATTCTATATTTTATTAAGAATGTGAAGTGGTATTGTTTTTGACATTGTAACAAAAAATAATAGATATGGACGCAAATAGAGATTATACATTCGAAGAAATACCAGATAACTCTCACAATGAGCAGGATTTTTATGCAAAATTCAAAGAAAGATTAGATGATGTTCAAAAATTTCCAGCAGATTATTTGTTCAAATTCATTTATCCTTCAAGTGAAGAAACGATGAAAAAAATAAAAGATATTTTTGCAGGAACGAATGCTGAATTTGATTACAAAGCTTCAAAAAATAGAAAATATACATCTATTTCGATTAAACTTTATGTGATTGATGCGGATACAGTAATCAATTATTACAAAGAAGTTTCGAAGATAGAAGGCGTTATAATGTTATAAAAAAAGGTTGCAAATGCAGCCTTTTTTTATCTTTTTAAAAAGAGTAGGGAGGTATCAATTTTTCAATTTTGAAATTAATGTTCCCAGAGTAACCCTATTTATTATGTTAAATACATAATGTGATTATTTTACTTCTTCGATAAAAACCCAATTGAAATCAATTTTTTAAATTATTATTTTTTTCAACTTGCAAAGATTTATCGGAACTAAATTTTAGTTTATACTTCATCTTATCAAAAATTCTGATAGTTAATTTTTCAAATTATCAATTCATTCCTCAAAATCAAAATAAACTTTATTGAAGTTCAATATTTGATGTAACGAATTTCTTAGAAAAGTGAATTATTAAAGTTATTATTAATCAATTTTAAATACTTGTAAATACTTACAAATATTTGTAAATGGATATAGTTTTGAATATAAATCTATTATAATTAATATAGAATTGTTTTTTAAACGTTAAATCAGATAAATTTTTAGTGAAAACTATTTTAATAAGTATAATTGAGCACAAACTTTTGCATCAGATAAAGCTTCATGATGGTTGAGTTGAAGATTAAATCGGCGAGCACAATCGGATAATTTTGTAGGAACAATTCCTTTCTGTTTGAAAATTCTGTATGTACATTCCCACTTTTCGGCAAGGTTAAGTTGAGAGTAATTGAGGCTATAAAACTCCATTGTATTCTTCAAAACAGAACGATCAAACGATTCGTTATGTGCAACAACAAGCTGATTTTGTAAACGATGTTTGATTTCAAAATAGACATCTTCAAAACTTGGTGCATCAATTGTGTCTTCGGGACGAATTCCATGAACCAAAATATTATGATAATTATATTGATTTTGTGGTGGTTGAATTAACGTGTAATACTCGTCTGTAATCACATTATCTGTCACAGTTACAATTCCAACCGCGCAAGCAGAATTACGATAATTGTTTGCAGTTTCGAAATCGATGGCAACAAAATTTTCCATAATTTATATTTTGTTCGATATAAAATTAATGATATTTTCTTGTTCGAAAGGAGAAAACCAATTGACAGTTTCATCTTTTTTGAACCATGTCATTTGACGTTTTGCAAAACGTCTTGTATTCTTTTTGATTTCTTTTATCGCAAAATCCAATGTAATTTTCTCTTCAAAAAAGTCGAACAATTCTCGATAACCAACAGTTTGCAAAGCATTCAAATCTTTTAAAGGAAATAAATTTTTTGCTTCATTTAATAAACCTTCGTTCATCATCATATCAACTCGACGATTGATTCGGTTGTACATTTCTTCGCGAGGAAGTTCTAAACCGATTTTAATTATGTTAAATGGACGTTTGTTTAAATCTTGATTTCTGAAGTTAGAGAAAGGTAAACCCGAAGATCTAAAAATTTCTAAAGCACGTGTTACACGCTGTTTATTGAAAATATCAACTTCTTCAAAATACTTTGGATCGACTTCTTGCAATTCTTTTTGCAATTTTTCAATTCCAAATTCAGCAAGCTCATTATTCAAATCTTCTCTAATTTTAGGATCAACATCAGGAAATTCGTCAAAGCCAACTGTGATCGCTTTTTCATATAAACCAGAGCCACCAACCATGACGCAAATGTCATTTGTTTTGAAATAATTATTCAAAAAAGCTAAGCCATCACGCTCAAAATCACCAACCGAATATTTTTCGTGAATAGAAATATTTTGAATAAAATGATGCTTCACTTCAGTCAATTCTTCCTCAGAAGGAACAGCAGTTCCTATCTTCATTTCTTTGAAAAATTGACGACTATCACAAGAAATAATTTCGGATTGAAAATGTTTTGCAACTTCTATTGCCAAATTTGTTTTACCAATTGCAGTTGGTCCAACAATAGAAATTAAGGTTTTATTATTTTGAATTTTTTGCATGTTATATAAAATCGAGCGCAAGATACTTCGATATTTTATGAAAAGAAAAAGCTTCTATAAAAAATAGAAGCTTTGTAAATTGTATTGATTGCTGATTAATCATTAAAATGGTAAAGGAAAACCACATCCGCTGTATAAGCAGGTTTCGGATTATCTTTAATTTCTAAATTTGCTTCGATGACAACTTTTGCAATTCCTCTCAAATTTGTAATAGATTTCAATTTTGCAGTTAATCTTACCTCACTATCAACCAAAACAGCTTGTCCAAATCTCAAATTTTCAATTCCATAATTGATTAACATTTTGATGTTGCGCACTTCCGCAATTTGATTCCATAAATGAGGAATTAAAGAAAGCGTTAAATAACCATGTGCTATTGTTTTTTTGAAAGGTCCTTCGTTAGCTGCTTTTTCAGGATCTGTATGAATCCATTGATGATCTAAAGTTGCATCAGCAAAGCGATTGATTTGTTCTTGATTTATTATATGCCAGTCAGATTTACCGATTTCTTTACCTTCGAAAGCTTTGTATTCATCGAAATTATTAATAATTACCATTATTCAGGTGTTTTAGTTTTTAGTATTGTATTGCTCAAATCTAATGAATAATCGTCAGATAATAAATTTTATTTATGAGAAAGAGAGCATTTTTTGAATAATCTAAAAATAAAAAATCCGACTGAAAATTCAATCGGATTTTTTATAGCTATTTAATTTATTGCTAATCAATAATTTTTGCATCTTCAACATTTGCATAGGCTCTTTGCGTATCTCTCCATGCAAGATATTTAATAATTTCTTTGTTGAAATATTTCATTCCAAAAAGTAAAATCCCAAAATCATCTATCAAACCAAAAGGTCCAAATAGCGCTTCTGGAATGATATCAATAGGAGAAATAATGTATAAAGTTGCTACAAATCCAAGAAATAAATTCATGTTGTCAGGTTTATAACTTCCTTTTTTGTAATCACCTAACATATTGAAAAAAGCCTTTACTTTTTCAAAAAAAGATTTGTCTTTTTGAGCTGCCATTGCTGCTGCTCCAGCGACTTTAAAGAATTTTGATTTTTTCATTTCACAAAATATGTTTTAAAAACGTATTATGTATTACAAAGTACATGCCAAAACATTTAAATTGATTTTTGTGTCATGTTAAAACTTTATGTCACATTGTTTTACTTATTTTTCTTTTTCAGTTTAATGATTTTTGCATTCAATATTCTGTCAAGCTTTGGATATCTTTCGCGCATTAATTTTGTGCTGTTAAAAATTTCTTCATCTTCCATTGTTTGTCCAGCGTAACCATCATACAAACTTTCTACAACATTCATTCCGTTCACCACTTTTCCAAAACTTGGAAAACCTACTACATCATTGGAATTGATTGTATCCAAACGATGATTATCTTTCAGATTAATAAACAAATCCAAATCTCTTGTGTTTTTTCCTGCGCGCGCAAAACTCAAAGCTCCTTTATTATTTCCAGCAATAACAGGTTCATCTTCTACAATAAACTTTTTCCATTGATTAGAAACAATTGTGTCTGTATTTCCAAATTGGGCGACAAAGTTCGGAACAACACGATAAAAAGTTCCATCTTCGAAAAAATTGTATTTAACCAATTGATAAAAACGATCAACAGCTTTTGGTGATAATTTTCTTTCAACTTCGATATCAATATTTCCTTTTGTCGTTTCAAATCGAGCAACAAAATTTTCTGGCGCTTGTTTCGTTGTCCATTTTTTATGAAAAACCGTTTTGCTAGAAGTACAAGCCGAAAGCGTAATAAGTGTAAATAATGTTAGAGTAATTTGTTTCATGTTCTAATTTTGTGGATTAAACTTAAACAAAAAACGACACTTAGCGTAAGTGTCGTTTCATTATTTTTGCAATTCTTGTTCAATTTTAAAAAACCATTCTGTTTTCTGGTTATAAACTTCCGCTTCGGCAAGCATATAATGTGCTTCTTTGGTTTCTTCATATTTCACGCGATCCATCGTTTCTGGGTTGAAAGGTGGTAAAGGTTGCACTTCTGCACTAAAAGTTTTGGTGTGGCCTTTATATGTAAATGTTTTGGTGATAATTTCTTTTTCCATTGTCTTTTAATCTTTGGTAAAAATACAACTTTTGCAACGGAGAATTTACATTCGGAATAATTTAATTTTTAGGCTGAATTATTTTTTGATAAATAGTAATTTTGCAGCTATATGATTACTCAAAATAATTCTAATCAACAACAAGTTCTTGTCGTTTCTTCGTTTGATGAACTTGTACATACAGCTTTTTCTGGGAAAAATAATGCGATAAATTGGCGGCGAAATTTAGAAGGTGATTTTGAGGAAATTGTGAAGCAATTGATTTTAAAAGATGATATTACTGTTATTTCTATTGATGATTTGAATGATTTAGATTTATCTAATGAAGGAATTAAAGCGAGAAATATTTTGATCAATGATTTACAACAATTAACTGATTTTGGCGCTTCGCCAACTTTAAACTTACTGAAATGTTACGAACGCGATACTGAATTTGATTTTATTTCGACAGATGTTTATTCATTTCACGTTGATCGTTCGCCAATTCCTACGGATACTTTTTTGTGCACTTACTATGGCGCTTCCAGTGATATTGTAGCAAATGAAGATGTGGAACAAAAAATTTTGATTCCAGAAATTAGAGAAAAACTATTCGAATTATATGATGGACACATTGATGGTTTTGAAGATTTTTTGAAGGAATATTTCTTTGATTTGCATTATCTAATTCGTCCAGGTGTAGACCCAATTAATTTAGGATTAGGGGATCTTTGGCGATTGGCAGTTGATCATCCAGAACAAAAAGTTTTGCCTTGTGTACATCGCGCGCCGAAAGAAAATAAAGATGAATATCGATTATTGTTAATCTGTTAGGAATAAATTAATCAAATAACATTAATAAAAGTTATATAATTTAGATTCAAAAGATTAGGCTTTTGAATGAAGTCAAGCTTTTATTATTACAATGGTTTCACTAAATTTGCGTATATTTATTGATGAATAATTATTGTTAATTTAATTTCTATTATTATGAACAAAGAATCAGATATACTAAAATTAGAAGAAGCAGGAGCGTTAAATCGTTTAGCTAAATCTGCATCGCAAGCTGCAATTAGAGTTTCAGAAGCATTAGATTTATCAGTTCAATATGTTCAAGGAAATCGAATCATCGAGAGAAAACCTAATGGAGAAATTAAGGTGATTAAAACAATAGATCGAATAAAAGTTCCAGCTGAATTGAAAAAAGGAGCTAAATTATGTCTAAAATAAAACGTTTACGCGTTTTTGCTGGTCCAAATGGATCTGGAAAGTCTACTTTATTCGATTCAATCTCATCAAAATTTAATGCTGGATATTTTATTAATTCAGATTTGATTGAGAAAGAAATTTCTTTAAAAGGTTTTATTGATTTGGATCGATATGAACTAAAACTTACCGAAAAAGATTTTGAAGATTTTAAAACTGAACCTGCTTCAGTTTCATTATTCGAAAAAGCAAATAACGAAGGAAAAGCAATTGATGTGCAGTTTCGAAATAATGTTTTGGTTGATAAATCTAAATCTACACATAGTTACGAAGCGTCTTTTTTACTTCATTTATTCGAAAACACTTATTGATTAAAGGTAAATCTTATTCATTTGAAACGGTAATGAGTCATCCTTCTAAAATTGATGAAATAGTGGATGCTAAAAATCGTGGTTTCAAAACATATATGTATTTTGTCTGTATTGAAGATCCTTTGATTAATATTTCTCGAATTGAAAATAGAGTAGAAAAAGGTGGTCACGCTGTACCAGATGAAAAGGTGATTAAACGATATCATTCTACTTTAATGAATTTATTTCCAGCTTTAAAAATTGTAGATAAAGGCTATATTTTTGATAATTCAACTCAAGAAATGAGATTATTTGCACAAGTTAAGAGAAATGAACTTGAAATAGTTTCGGATAAAGTTCCAAATTGGTTTATAAAACAACTGCAATAAAAATTTTATCTTTGTAATTATAATGGTACAAATGGACGAATTCTAATTTAGAACGCCATATATTACAAGGATTACATTAAATACTATGGATTTACAAGATCAATTAAAAAATCTTTTTCCTGATCATATACCTGAGCCAGAAGAAGTATCAAATGAAGAACAACATGAGTTATGGATTCAGAAAGAACCATTGATTTGTAAGTTTGAGAAACGAAAAGGGAAAATAAATACAATTATAGAAGGTTACGAAGGAGAAACAGAAGATTTCAAACTTTTAGCAAAAGAAATTAAGCAATTTTTGGGTGTTGGAGGGAGTTTTAAAGACGAACAAATCATCATTCAAGGAGATTATCGCGACAAGATTATGGCTTTCCTGAAAGATAAAGGGTTTAAAGTGAAAAGAGTAGGTGGTTAATAATTTCTTTACAATTATTACTGATAAAAATTGTATATTGTTCTCTTATTTTTAATTATAAAATCATGAGTAAAGCAGCATCAGAATTAGTTTTAAATGCAGACGGAAGTGTTTACCATTGTAATATAAGACCAGAGCATTTAGCAGATACTATTATAACTGTTGGTGATCCAAATCGTGTCGAAAAAGTTTCAAGACATTTTGATACAATCGAGCACACAGCAAGCAAAAGAGAAATTGTAACGCATACAGGAACGTTGAATGGTAAACGTTTAACAGTTATTTCGACTGGTATGGGAACGGATAATATTGATATTGTTTTATCTGAGTTAGACGCTTTGGCTAACATCGATTTAGAAACTGGAGAGATCAAAAAAGATTTCAGAAAATTATCATTTGTTCGTATGGGAACTTCTGGAGCTTTGCAAGCGGATATTCCTGTTGATAGTTTCGTTATTGCTTCTCATGGTTTAGGTTTAGATGGACTTTTGCATTATTATGTTGGGAGTGAAGCGGTGATGAATAAAGAGGCAGAAGATGCTTTTATCAAACATGTTGATTGGTCGCCGAAAAAAGCGCGTCCATATTTAGTAAAAGGATCTGATTTGTTGTTAGATAAATTGGCTTCTGAAAAAACAATTCAAGGAATAACGGCTACAGCTTGTGGTTTTTACGGACCTCAAGGTCGTTATTTGAGATTGCAACCAAATCCAGCCGATATTAATGAGCGTTTAACAAGTTTTAATTATGAAGGTTTAAGAATCTCTAATTTCGAGATGGAAACTTCTGCAATTTATGGATTATCAGCGATGATGGGACACGAAGCGTTATCAATAAATGCAATTGTTGCGAATAGAATTTTAGGTGAATTTAGTGCCGATTCTTACAAAGCAGTTGATGCAATGATTGAATATTCGTTGGAAAGATTAACGAAATAATTTCAGAATTAATTATACAAAACAAAAGCTCGAGAAAATTCTCGAGCTTTTTTGATTTTATATAATTTAAGAATTTTAATTCAAATTCATTAATTCTTTTGCTTGATTGATTGCTGCATCTGTCAATTCTGAACCAGAAATCATTTGTGCAATTTCTTCTAAGCGTTGTTGTTGAGAAAGTTCTGTCACGTTTGTTTGCGTTGTTTCGTTTACGACTCCTTTGTAAACTTTTAGCTGATAATTTCCTTTTGAAGCGACTTGTGGCAAATGCGTAATCACTAAAAGCTGCATATTTTCTGCCATTGTTTGCATTACTTTTCCTGTTTCATTCGCAACTTTTCCAGAAATTCCTGTATCTATTTCATCTAAAATTAATGTAGGCAAATGTTGATGAGTTGCCAATAATTTTTTAATCGCTAACATCAATCGAGAACGTTCTCCACCAGAAACAGATTTCTCAAAAATACGAGGTTCCATTCCTTTATTTGCTGAGAATAGAAACAAAACTTCATCTTTTCCAGTTGCTGTAAAATCTGCTGTTTCGTTTAATTGAATGGTTAATTGAGAATTTTCCATTCCCAATTGTGACAACGTATTCAAGATATTTTTTCGGATAATTTCGATAGAAGAAAATCTATTTTTTCTAATTTTAATTGATTGTTTTTCAAGTTTTTCTGAAATAGAATTCAATTCTTTATTTAAGTGAATAATTAAATCACTCAAATTATCAAAACCAGAAGTTTGACTTTCTAATTCGTCACGTTTAGCAATTAATTCTTCAACAGAAATCACATTATGTTTACGCAATAATTTATGAATCAAATCGTAACGATCAGTAATTTCTTGTAATCTTTCAGGATTAATTTCAGTCGAATCTATCAAACTACTCATTTCACCCGAAATATCTTGCAATTCTATTTTTGATGAAATCAATCGCTCGTAAATCAAATTGTATTGCGAATTATAATCCGAAATTTTATTCAATTTATTGCTTGCTTCATTCAATTGAGAAATTATTCCCATTTCAGGATGCTCCAAAAATTGATAAGTTTCATTCAAAATCGAAATAATTTCTTCTACATTTGATAAAGATTTTATCTCGATTTCCAATTGTTCTAATTCCTCATTTTTTAGCGAAGCATTGTTCAATTCTTCCCACAAATGCAATTTATATTCTAAATCTTGCGATTGATTTTCTAACGAATTTTGAGCATCTTTTATCTTTTTCTTTGTTGAAATATAGTGGTTAAAATCTTTCCTATATTCTTTCAATAAGTCTTTGTTTTCTCCGTAAATATCCAACATCGAAAGTTGAAAATCAGCTTCAAAGATTTTAGGGGTATTAAATTGAGAATGAATATCAATCAATAATTCTGATAATTCCTGTAAAATAGAGACTTTAACAGGTGTGTCATTGATAAAAGCACGCGATTTTCCAGAAGGTAATAATTCTCTTCTCAAAATAGATTCGTCTTCATAATCTAAATCATTCTCTTCGAAAAAATCATTTAATTCAAGATTTTTAATCTCAAAAACAGCTTCGATAATACATTTTTCATCAACATTTTTCAAGGCTTTTAAATCGGCACGTTCGCCTAAAACTAATTTTAAAGCACCTAACAAAATCGATTTTCCAGCACCAGTTTCACCGGTAATTGTGGTCATACCTTGATGAAAATCAATCTCCAATTGATCGATAATGGCGAAATTATTAACGCGAAGAGTTTTTAACATTTACTTTTTCAATTTATTCCAATAATTGTCGTTGTATTTTGGCGCGATTGAATTTAAAATTCCTTTCAGTTTCTCGATATTCACCGTAGAAACCTGTCCGCCTGAAAATACTTGACTAATTTCGCTATTTTTTGCTGTTAAGAAAAGTTCTAAAGGATAAAATTGAGAATAATTTCCTCTTTGGTAAAATTCTAACTGCAATAGAGTATTTCCAATAGCATTTTTACCACGAACTTCGTTCTCAGACATAATGTCTAAGCCGTTTCTATGATATTGATAGATGATATTTCGAAGTGTAGAATTATCCGATTTTAAAATATTGTTAATTAAGGCGGTACGCGATTTTATTCCATCTAATTCGCTCCAACCAGAGAAATTATTGTTCGCTTGACCGAAATCTGCAATTTTCTTCGCCATTTTGAAATACTCTGTTCCGCCTTCTTTCGCAAATGTATCTGCATCATATCCCAAAACTAAATAAATGTAATACGTCAATACATCTGTCAAATTTTTTCCACTGAATTTACGATCATTGAAAATTAATTCTTCAGATTCTTGGTATTGAAACGTAAAATTATCGTCAGATAAATTAAGAACAGGCGTATAGTACGTTGAGTTAAAAACAGGACGACGAGATTGTACCAAAATAGTACCTTTCATTCTGTTTCCCTCACGTTCCGTTACATTGATGACGAAACTAGCTTCAATTCTTTCGTATGTTTTTAAACGATCATTTGTCCATTTTGTTGAATTAATAAACGTTTTTAATGATCTTTCTAAAGTTTGATAAACCTGTGTATTAGATCCCTGAACCTGAGAATAATCGACTTTTACATCTGCAATAATATTTTGCGAGAAAGCCGAAATAGCTAAACACGACGAAAAGAAAATTGAGGCTAATTTCTTCATAATAAATTTTATAACTTATTTAAAATGACATTCAAAATATCTTTTGCAACATCTGTTTTTGATTTTGCATCAAATTGTTGCATCGATAAATCTTTATCAATAATTGTAATTTTGTTTGTATTCTTCTGAAAACCAGCTTCTTTATCTTGCATCGAATTAAGAACAATAAAATCAAGATTCTTTTTGGCTAATTTTTTCTTTGCATATTCTTCTTCGTTATTCGTCTCTAATGCAAAACCAACCAATAATTGATGTGTTTTGATTTCGCCTAACGATTTTAGAATATCAGGATTTTTCACCAATTCGATAATTAAATTATCATCGTTTTCTTTCTTAATTTTATGCTCAGCCATTTTTTTTGGACGATAATCTGCAACAGCCGCTGACATTACCACAGCATCAGCATCAGCAAAATTAGCGTGCATCGCTTCGTACATATCACGAGCAGAAACAACATTTATTCGATCGATAGGAAAACCTGTAACAGACTCGTGACTTGGACCACTAACCAAGGTAACTTTTGCACCCAAATTAGCAGCAGCTTTTGCTATCTCGAATCCCATTTTTCCCGAAGAATAATTACCTATAAAACGAACAGGATCTAAGTTTTCGTATGTAGGACCAGCAGAAACTACTACTTTTTTTCCGTGAAGTGGGAGAGTAGCTTCGATTGTACTTTCCAAAAACGCAATAATGTTTTCAGGTTCAGCCATTCTACCTTCTCCAATTAATCCACTTGCTAATTCTCCAGCTTCAGCAGGAATACAAATATTTCCGAAAGATTCTAATTTAGCAATATTTTCTAAAGTTGATGGATGTTTGTACATATCCAAATCCATTGCTGGAGCAAAATATACAGGACATTTAGCCGAAAGATAAGTTGCTAGAACTAAATTATCACATGTTCCATCTGCCATATGTGACAACGTATTTGCTGTGCAAGGTGCAATAATCATATAATCTGCCCAAAGAGCATATTCCACATGATTATTCCAATCCCCTTTATCACCGAAAAATTCCCATTCGACAGGATTTTTAGAAAGTGTGGAAAGTGTAAGTGGAGTAACGAAGTTTTGAGCTTCTGGCGTCATAATAACTTTAACATCAGCTCCTTTTTTGATTAGCCCTCTAACAAGAAAAGCGGCTTTGTAGGCCGCTATTCCGGCAGAAACTGCCAAAAGAATTTTTTTACTATGTAAAACAGACATTATTTATCCTCATTTGGATTTCTGTAATATACGTCATTGTCTAACCATTCCTTAACCGCAATAGAAGTCGGTTTAGGTAATCTTTCGTAGAATTTTGAAACTTCGATTTGCTCTCTATTTTCAAAAACTTCTTCTAAAGAATCTGTATGTGCAGCAAACTCATCCAATTTCTGAATTAATTCAGTTTTCATTTCTTGGTTGATTTGTTCTGCTCTTTTACCCATAATTACAATCGATTCGTATAAGTTTCCTGTTTTCTCATCGATTTTATTACGATCATAAGTTTGTGTTGTTGGTGCTGCACCGATATCCTTGAAATTCATAATGAAAGAATTTTATATATTTTACTATTATTTATTATTTTGCTCTTTGCTTAATTCAGCTTGATCAGCTTCAAATTTCTTTTTAGCTACTTCTATATCAGCTAATTGTTTTTTAGTCTCAACCATATCTTTGTCGATTTTCTCCATCAATTTATCAGCTTCTGCTTTAAATTTTGTTTGCGGATAATATCTTGTTAACAAAAGATATTGCGTTCTGGCATCTTGTAAACGTAAATCTTTGTTTTCGATACGAGAGAAATTTAATGCCAATTCTGTTTTAGAACGTAATGAATACATCATTGCTTCTTCACGAAATTTAGAATCAGGATATTCATCAACCATATTGTCAAAAGAAACTCCAGCAGCCTTGTATTTCATTGTTTTGTAATAAACTTTAGAAATTTCGAAAGACTTTAATTCTAATTTTTGTCTAAGTTCTGTAATATAATTATTCGCTTCTGCAACGTGTGCTGATTCTGGATACGAATTGATAAACCCTTGTAACTCACTGATTGCTGTATATGTACTTGTTTGATCCAAGTCATATTTTGGCGAATCTTTGTAATAAGAAAATGCCGATTTGAACAAAGCTTCTTCTGCGCGGCTATCTATAGGATAAGCTCCTGCAAAGCTTTTGAATTGATGTCCTGCTAAACGGAAACTTTTTTCGTTAAAGTTACCTTGTGCCATATTATAGGCAATGTCCGCAGATTTTTCTGTTCCTACAAATGATGTAGAAATTTTTTCATACAATTCGTTTGCCAAATCATATTTACCATCTTGATACAATTGTGTAGCCAATGTAAAGATTTCGTCTTTATCCGTACTTTTCATCGCTTTGTTATAGGTCTTGTTACAAGACACTAAAGAAGCGCCAATTAAAACTACTAAGCTTAGTTTTTTAAACATTCTGCAAATTTAATAAAATTTGAGGACTAAAGTATAAAATATTTTTTTCTTATCCTCTTAATAAAATCTCAAAGTTTTGATTTATTCCAATGTTGTTACTGAGCTTAATGTAACTATATCACGATCAAATAGATATAAACCTCCTTTGTCAGATCCAATCATTTCTAACTTATCTAAGATATTTCTGGCTAATTTTTCTTCCTCAATTTGCTCAGAAACATACCATTGCAAGAAATTGTGAGTTGAATAGTCTCTTTCTTCTAATGTTAAGCCTACAATGTCGTTAATTGATTCAGAAACAAAGCATTCGTGGTTTAAAATTGCAGTAAAAACTTCTTTCAATGTTGTGAAATCTTGTTTTGGTTCTTCAATTTGTGGAACAAACGCTTTTCCGCCTCTTTCGTTAATAAATTTAATTAATTTTAACATATGCATACGTTCTTCGTCTGCATGCGAGTACAAGAAATTTGCAGTTCCTTCCAAACCTTTCACTTCTGCCCAAGAAGCCATAGCTAGATATAATTGAGAAGAATCTCCTTCTAATTTGATTTGTTTGTTTAATGCGTCTAATATTGTATCTTTTATCATAGCTTTATTTTTTTAAATGTTTGATAATAATTGGTTAATTTTTGTTGTCAAGTTAGCGGTTGCAGGAACTAAAGGTAATCTTGTAAATGGTTTACAAATGCCTTTGTTATCTAAAACAGCTTTTATTCCGCAAGGATTTCCTTCCTCGAAGATAGCACGTGTAATTTCTACAACTTTGTAATGACCTTCGTAAGCAGCAACAACTTCTTTGTTGATTGCTTTGCGAATCATATCTGTAAAAACAGTTGGAACACCTTGTCCAATAACAGAAATAACACCAGAACCTCCAGCTAAAGTCATTGGAACTGCGAATTCATCATCACCAGAAATAATATTGAAATCTTCGCGTGTGTTTTTACGAATAATATCTGTTGATTGTAAGAAATCTGGTGAAGCTTCTTTAATCGCAACAATATTTTTGAATTCATTTGCCAAACGAATTGTTGTATCTGCTGAGATATTAGAACCCGTTCTACCAGGAACATTATACAAAATGATGTTAGCATCTGTACTTTCTGCAATCGCTTTATAATGTTGGTAAATTCCTTCTTGATTTGGTTTATTATAATAAGGAGAAACTGTAAGAACTGCGATATAATCACTCAAATCTGTTTCTTGATATTCATTAATAACTTCTGCCGTATTGTTACCTCCAATACCCAAAACCATCGGAACACGATTAGCATTCGCCTTCTTTATTGTTTCAATTACCTGTTTCTTTTCATCCTTTGTAAGTGTTGCTGCTTCTGCAGTAGTTCCCAAAATAACTAAATACTCAACACCGCCATCGATACTATAGTTTACTAAATTTTCTAATGCAGCATAATCTACGGTACCATTTTGTTGAAAAGGCGTAACCAAAGCAACTCCTGTCCCAATTAATTGTTTCATCTTCTATAAATGTTATTAAATCTAATACTAAGTTAAAATTCGGAATTATATCTTGAATAATCAAATAATAGTGCTAATCTATAATTGGTCTTAGATAAAATCCAAAATCTTTCAAAAATAGCGATTAATTTATAGGAATAAAATTAATTTAAGCCAATGTTTTATGATTTTACTTATAAAAAAAAGCCACTCAAAACGAGTGGCTCATATTATTTCTAACTTTAGATTAGTTAAATGTATATTTAAATCCTAAAGAAAAACGACCAGCTTCAAAATCTGAATCATTTGATAATCTCCAATCAGGCTTCCAATCAAAATGTAAAGCCAAAGGAGCAGATGGAATTTTATATTCTAAACCTGCTTGTGGACGAATACCAAATATTGTTTTATCTTCATAATATCCTTTATCTACAAAAGTTAATTGAGGTCCAACCCCTACATACCATCCTAAGCCATTTGTACCAGAAAAAGGTTGATTATATGTATAATCTGCACCTAAAACAGTAACATGATCTCCAAACATCACCTGTACATTACCAGCGTTTTTACCATCAAAAGAGTGTTTGAATTGTGGACCTACTAATGTTTCTCCATCTCCTAAATCTACAACAACACCTAAAGCATTTTTATAGTTTTGAGCATTTACTTGAGAAATTCCTAATGCCATTACAGCAACTAATAATACTTTTTTCATTTTTATTAAATTTTCAGTTTTTAACTTTGTTATACCATCTATTTTACAAAAAGCGTGCAAATGTTATCTTAATGTTAAGTTTTAACATTTTTAATCGAATAATAATTATATATATTGCTTTGTATGAGTAAGATATTTGACTAATTTAAAATCATTCTAAAGTTTAAACTTTTACATTATTCTCTTAAAAAAGTTAATTTTGTAGAAACAAAACAATAATGATTAAAACTGTAATTTTCGATATGGACGGCGTAATCGTCGATACAGAACCAGTACATAAATATGCTTATTTCGAACATTATAAAGAACTGAATATTCCAGTTACGGAAGAATTATTTGCTACATTTACAGGACAATCGACAAAGAATGTTTATCAAATTCTGAAAGATAAATTTGATCTGAAAGAAGAAGTGAACGATTTGGTTTTGAGAAAACGTACCATCTTTAATGAAGCTTTTGACACAAAACCTGATTTGTATTTGATTGACGGGGTTGAGAGTTTGATTAAAGATTTTTACAGTAATGGAATCGAACTGATTTTGGCGTCCTCGGCTTCAAAATCGACAATTGATCGAGTTTTTAATCGTTTTGAGTTGAATCAATATTTTACGCATAAAGTTTCTGGCGAAAACTTTCCGAAGTCAAAACCAGATCCTGCTATTTTTCTACATGCAGCTGATTTGGCTAAATCTAAACATGCTGAATGTATAGTTATCGAAGATAGTAAAAATGGAGTGGAAGCGGCTTTCCGTGCGAATTTGTATTGTTTAGGTTACAAAAGTGCAAATTCGAAACAACAAGATATTTCAAAAGCAGATTGTATTGTAGATGATTTTAATACGATTGATGCAAATTTTATTAAAGAATTTGAATTAACAATTTAAGATTAATCAATAATCTTAAATTGTTTCATTAAGAAAATGGCATTCATCATTTTGGTTGTGCCTTTTCTTAATTTATAATCTGAATAATAATTGTTGTCCACATTTTTTAATTCGAAACAATAATTAATAATATGATCCCGGTTTTCACCTTCCATTTTCGTTAATTCTAAATCGTGAGTAGCGATAAAACCAATCAATTTTGTGGGAGATTTAATCAATTTTTCTAAAAATTTTTGTGAACCAATTAGTTTATCTTCTGAATTTGTTCCTTTTAAAATCTCATCTAAAATGATGATTTGTGGTTGATCATTTTCTAAACGTTCAATCAAAATTTTCAATTTATTAATTTCATTTTTGAAATAAGAATCGCCAGAAGACAAATTATCAACCGTTCTGATACTTGTAAATAAATCCATTGGGTAAAACGACATTTTTTCTGCACTCACTTTTGCGCCGTTCATCGCTAAAACCAAATTTGTTCCAACTGTTCTTAAAAATGTACTTTTTCCAGCCATATTTGCCCCTGTAATAATCGCAATATTGTTTGGACGATTTGTTTCAAAATCATTTTTTATAACTGTTTTTTCATCTAATAAAGGATGAAAACCATTCGTAATTTTTAATTCATAAGGTTCTTCAACAATTTCTGGATACGTAAACATTTTGTATTTATCATTAAACAAAGCAAACGACACAAAAGCCTCTAATTTAGCCAATTCATCTAACCAAGGTTTGATTTGATGAACCGTTTTTTGAATTTCATTTTCAAATTTGATCGAATAATGTAAACGCCACAAGAAAAATGTATTCAACACAAATCCGACAATCGGGAAATTTGCTGCATCTAAAGTTTCTTTTGTTGAAGAAATTGTCTTGATTAAATCCGATGATTTGAAAGGATTTACAAATGTATTTTGAATTTCTACATTTAGTTTTGATTCAAAATTTTCATTTTCTATATGTCGAAAAACTTCATATAAATTATCCAATTCATCTGCTTTCATTGTCGTATAAGCCACAATTCGTCTTAGTTGTTGCTTATAAAACATGTAAATTGCATTCGAAACAATGACTGCACCTAAAATCCAATAAAAAACAATTTCTTTCGGAAAACCAATAATTGCTAAAGCGATAAAACACAAAATATTCAGAACAGAAAAGATGAGTGGAAATAATTTTATTGAATCAGTATTGAATACACGATTTTCGAACACAAAAATTGAAAATTGATTCATGTTTAATCGCTTTGTAAATGTCAAAAATGTCACAATCCAATTTCTTTTTTCAGCCAATTCTGTAAATGCATTTTGTCTATCAATAATTTCTGATTTGTCTAAAATCAAATTCGATAAAAAATGTTTCAACTGTAAATTTCCAATTCGAGTTTGCGTTTTATTGATTCGATTGAAGATTGAATTTCCTTCTAGAATATCTAAATCTTTGTTGTAAACATTATTGAATTGAGAATTATCTTCAACAAATTGATCGATAGAATCATCCGTTTTTATTTGATTAATAATTTCTAATGCTTGAATTGAATAATTGAGTTGCGAAGAAATTTTAGAAGTTTTAACTACTAAAACGATGAAAACAATAAATAAAATAGAAGAAATAATCAAATACAAATTGTTGCTCGACGTAACATAAAGCAAGAATAATACAATTGAAATAATAAATGCAACAAGTCTGATATTGCTGATTTTATTCTTTTTAGATTTCAATATATTAAAATCATTTTGTAGTTTTTCTTCTATTTTTAGATAGTCTTCCATTCTTAATTTTATTTCTGATTAAAGGTAGTGGTATAAATAATAAAAGAGCGAAATTTCGCTCTTTTAAATTGTTGTTTATATAATTGTATGAATTACAACACTTTTATTTCGAATACTTTTTCATCATTCAAATAACCTTCTAACGTATCTTTTGAATTGATTTTAGAAACTCCTGCTGGCGTTCCTGTAAAAATTAAATCGCCTTTTTTCAAGGTAAAATATTTGGAACATTCCGCAATCAACGTGTTGATATGAAAAATCATATCTTTTGAATTTCCAGTTTGTACGTTTTCTCCATTTCGATCTAATTTGAACGCTAAATTATCTAAATCAAAATTTTCTTTTGCATAGAAATCCGAAGCAAATGCAGAACCATCAAAAGCTTTCGCAATTTCCCAAGGAAAACGTTTTTCTTTTAATTCTTGCTGTACATCGCGTGCTGTAAAATCAATTCCTAAACCTATTTCTGAAAAATAACGATCTGCAAATTGAGGCTGAATCATTTTTCCAACTCGATCAATTTTAATTACAATTTCCGTTTCAAAATGAACTTCTTTTGTAAAACTTGGAATTACAAAAGGAAAACCTTTTCGCAAAATTGCAGAATCCGGTTTCATGAAAAACATTGGAGATTCTGGAATTGGATTATTTAATTCCTTTGCATGTTCGACGTAATTTCGTCCGACACAAATAATTTTCATCGCTTAAAAACCGTTTTGTAATTTGATTCGTGTAAAAACTTTCTTTGTATATAAAGGAAAATCAGCATTCTGAATCCACGCATAATAACCTGGATCTTTCGCAAAGATATCCGTCACAACTTGTCCTTTATACTTGCCAAACGAAATAATTTCTTGGTCTTTATCATTGTACTGAATAAATCCAGCTAAATCAGCCGTTTTGCGTTGAGAAGAAAATTCGCTCAAAAATTTATTGTCATTTTCAAGCTCGTCATATTTCTCGATTTGCGCCATCAAAACTTCGTAAGTCGCAATTGTATCAGCTTCCGCAGAATGTGCATCAATCAAATCTTTATCGCAATAATACTTATAAGCAGCGCTTAAATTGCGAGGTTCCATTTTATGATAAATCACTTGCACATCAATTGGACGATGTTTTGATAAATCAAAATCAAAACCATTACGTAATAATTCTTCTGCTAAAAGTGGAATATCAAAACGATTTGAATTATATCCTGCCAAATCAGAATCTTTAATCATTTCCATAATCGCAGGGGCAAGTTCTTTGAAAGAAGGCGCATCGGCAACATCTTCGTCAGAAATTCCGTGGATTAAAGTTGTTTCTGGTGGAATTGGAATTCCAGGATTAACTTTCCAAGTTTTTACTTCTTTTGAACCGTCTGTCAAAGCTTTCACGATAGAGATTTCAACAATACGGTCTTTTGAAACATTAGTTCCAGTTGTTTCTAAATCAAAGAAACAGATATTTTTAGTTAATTTCATTTTGTAATTTCTTTTCTAAAAATGATTGAGATAAGGATGTACAATAAGATGATTAGCGGAATTGCAGCAACTTGCAACCAAGCCACTAAACCTAATGTAATGATTAAGAAAATATATTTATAATAATTTTCTGCCCAACTCAATCCTTTAAATTTTAAGGCAAATAATGGTAAATCGACAATTAATAAAACACTAAATACAATAGAAACGGCAATTAATAAATACGGATCAACAGATGGATTTATAATTTGTCCATTATTGTAATAGATAGAAAATAATGAGAAAATAAATAAGGTATTTGATGGTGTTGCCAAACCTTTGAAATACGTTGCTTGATCTTCATCTAAATTAAATTTTGCCAAACGTAACGCCGAAAAAGCTGGAACTAAAAAAGCAAATAAAGAAATTGCAGCAATTTTTAAATTCTCATTTTCATAAATAAAATCAGTTGAAAAATGATTGAACATCGAAAATAACATCAATCCTGGTACAACACCAAACGAAATACAGTCTGCCAAAGAATCCAATTCTTTTCCAATCGGGCTACCAATATTCATTAATCGTGCAACCATTCCATCCAAAAAATCAGCAACTAATGAAATCAACATCAAAACCATCACAATTGTAACTGTGGTGGTTGTGATTTGAGCATTGCTCGAAATCATGAAAATGGCTGATAATACACCACACGAAAGATTAAGTAGTGTTAGAAAATTTGGAATTGTAAATAATTTCATAAATGAATTTTTCATCACAAAAGTACAAACAAAAATTAATGTGAATCCTTTTTAGACACAATAAAACCACTATTTTTGAGTTTTTATATTCGTAATTCATCAATTTTGAAAAAAACATTCCTTATATTATCTGTTCTGGCAAGTCAATTTGCTTTTTCTCAAACCACACGCAAATATTCGAACGAGTTTTTGAATATTGGTGCAGATGCGCGCTCGTTTGCAATGGGTAATGCGGTTGTGGCGAATATTGGAAATGCAAATGCGGCTTATTGGAATCCTGCTGGATTAACGGAAATTACCTATGATTGGGAAGCTGCAGCAATGCATGCTGAATATTTTCAGTCGATTGCAAAATTTGATTATGCGGTGGTTGCAATTCCGTTGAGAGAAAGTAATTCTACTATTGCATTTTCGTTTACACGTTTTGGTGTTGATGACATTTTGAATACGACAGAATTAATTGATAATCAAGGAAATATTAATTACGATAAAATCTCTAAATTTTCCACAGCAGATTATGCTTTGACGATGTCTTATGCGGGGAATGTATTCAACAATAAAGATATTCAGTTTGGTGCAAATGCTAAAATCGTTTATCGACATATTGGGAAATTTGCGCAAGGATTTGGTTTCGGAATTGATCTTGGTTTGCAATATCGTACCGATAATAAAATGTATTTTGGTTTGATGGCACGAGATATTACAACAACTTTCAATGCGTGGAGTATCAATAAACAAAAGGTAAAAGAAATCACGATTGACGAACCAAATAATGAAGGTGAGCCAACAATTTTGAATGATTTACCTGGAGAGAATATCGAATTAACAATGCCTAAATTGCAATTTGGAGTTGGAAAACGTTTTGATTTTAATGAACGAGTTTCGTTATTGGGAGAGGTTGATATGAATATCGAATTTCAACAAACGAATGCCGCAATTTCTGGAAAAGGATTTTCGATTTCGCCGCAAGTTGGTCTTGAATTAGGTTATGATGACATGGTTTTTGTACGTGGTGGATTGAATAATTTACAGAAAATTTCGCAATTTGATGGAAAAGATAAAACTCAAATTCAGCCAAATGTTGGGGTAGGTTTCAAATACAAAGGAATCTCGATTGATTATGCTTTGACAAACTTTGGAGACAGTGGTTTAGGATTATATTCTAACATTTTCTCAGTCCGTTTCGAGATGGATAAATGGAGATAAGTAAAAATATCTTACAGACTTTTTTTACATTAATTTTCCTCAATCGGTAAATTTTCTTCAGCGCCCCATTCAGACCAAGAACCATCATAAACTTTTACCTTATTAAAACCTGCAATTGTCGAAGCTAAGGCTAGGATGGAAGCTGTAATTCCAGAACCGCACGAAAAAATATTTTCTTTGGATGAATCTGTCAATTTTTCGAAAATTGCTTTCAGTTCTTCTTTTGATTTATATGTTGTATCAGCCAAAACATTTTCAAAAAATAAATTCTTAGAAGTTGGAATATGTCCACTTCGTAAACCTTGTCTTGGCTCAGGAGAAGTACCCTTGAAACGCCCTTCTGATCGTGCATCTAGAATCATTTTAGAATCATCATTTATTGCATTTAACATAACTTGTGTATCAGCAAACCAATTTAATTGAAAATCAGCAATAAAGTTACCTTTTACAGTAGATTGAAAATAAATAGAAGTTGTGACAAAATTATTATCGATCCAAACGGGTAATCCGCCATCTAAAACATATATTTCATTGTATCCCATTGCTTTGAACATCCACCAAACTCTCGGACTCGAATAAACGCCCCAACGATCATAACAAACGATGATAGAATCTTGATTAATGCCCAAATTTTGAGCTTCTTTTGTGAAAATTTCTTCATCAACAAGTGTATGAGGAAATTGCGAAGAATGATCAGAAAATTTTCCTTCCAAATCAAAGAAAATAGAATTCGGAATTAATTTTAATTCTTGATCTTTTATTGATTTTCCGACTTTATCAATCGTACAATCTAAAATAATTAAATTTTTAAGATGTAAATTATCATGTAATTCTTGTGTTGATATGATTGGTGAATTGAAAGTCATTTCTAATTTATTTCTTATAAAAGTAAAAAAACGTAACCATATTTGGTTACGTTTTCTTATCTATCTTATTTATTTTTTCTTTAACTGATAATTTTGTGCTAAAGCTCCAGTAATATTGTGCAGAATATTAAAAATTATCCATTTATACAATGTTGTTTTTGGAATATTATAACGTTCTATAATTTCTCATGATTTTGTATAATTATCTTCTATTACAAATCAACGAAAAATGCTGATTTTCCTCTTAAAACAAATCCCTCATTACCCCCTCTTATTTATATTTTTCTCATTATCAATAATATGAGCTTATTATTTATCAAAATAATGTTATAGATGTTAATCGTTAATTTCTTTAATTATAAAATTTAAACAATTGAAATAGAGTAAATAATAATTATAGAAACAAAAAAAAACGCAACTAATTAAGTTGCGTTTTTAGAATTATCTTTTATAAGATTATTTTGGATTTGTTACTTCAGAAACTGGTTCGCCAATATTTCCGTTTGGCTCTTCTATATGTAGCAAAGCGGCAACTGTAGGTGCGATATCTGTCATATAAACACGGTTATTATTTTTACCATGTTTTATACCCCAACCCATCAAAACAAATGGAATGTGAGCATCGTAAGCCCCCCAAGTTCCGTGTGTTGTTCCTCCAGCATTTTGTTTTCCGCCGTACCATTGTGGTTCTAAAATATAAGTAATAGCACCGCTACGTTTACGATTGTAACCGTTAACCATTCGTTCTTTGATAATTGTAGGAATAGAAGCTTCTCCAATTTTATCCATATCAGCTACGAAAGAAACGCCATCAACTTTTTGCATAAATTTTACGATTTCTTCTTTGATATCTTCTTCGTCTAATTTATTTTTTTCGATTGTTTGATAATTCAAATGAACTTGATAATTTGTCAATGAGCGTACAATATCAATAGATTTGAATTTCTCTTGTAATTTAGCGTTCAATGCTTTTTTTACTTCTCCAGTTGGAAAGTATCCTGCATTACCTTTTTTATCTTGGAAATACTTTGGATTATGAGCTCCACCATGATCAGCAGTTAGGAAAACTAAATATTGTCCTTTTCCAACTTTTTGGTCTAAATGACTAAATAATTGTTCCAAATCTTTATCTAAACGCAAATAAGTATCTTCGGCTTCGATTGTATTCGGTGAAAATTGATGTCCAACATAATCAGTAGAAGAGAAACTAACCGCTAAGAAATCTGTAATTCCTTTCTCGTTTTGACCTAATTTTTCGTTATCAATAATTTCGATTGCGATATCTTTTGTCAACGAATTTCCGAAAGGAGTAGAACGAATCAAACCTAAACCATTGTCTTTTTTCAGCGCTTTCAAATCATAAGGAAATTGCATTTTATCTAATCCTTTATAATTTTCGCGATATGGATTTCCATCTTTTTCACTTTGTACATAAGTATCAATCGGATAAAGTGTGTTCCATTTGTCTAAATATTTTTCAGCAACTTTTTTATCATTGAATTTTTGTAACCATTTTGGCAACTCATTCATATAAAATGTACTCGAAACCCAGTTTCCAGATTCTCCATCAAACCAAAAAGCAGCATCAGCAAAATGACCTGCAGGTAATATTCCTCCACGATCTTTTAAAGAAACTCCATATACTTTTGAACGGAAATTTGTTGATAATTTTAATTGATCAGTAACTGTAGAAGTTAACAAGTTTTTTGGAGACATTTTTCCTGCTTTTGATGAAGTTCCAACCCCATTTACAGCATCATCTTGCGTACAATACATTTCTTGCCCTGTTGCTTGAATGATAAAATCGTTCCCAGCAATTCCGTGAATAGCGGGAACAGAACCTGTATAAATAGTGCTATGACCGATAGCTGTATAAGTAGGTATATAAGGAATATAGGTATTTTCGTTGCTAAAACCTTCGTTTAACATACGATTGAAACCTCCTGTAGAATATCTATCTTGGTAACGATATAAATAATCCCATCGCATTTGATCGACAACGATACCAACTACTAGTTTTGGACGGCTAACCTCTTGTTGCGCATATAGCGAAAGACCGGCAAATAATCCTAAAACACTTAAAAAAGTCTTATTAAATTTCATTTTAAAAATTTTACAATAGCAAATGTAACAATTAAATTTTGGGCTAAATTTAAATAATAATTAAAAAATTAGTAAATTAAACAAAATCATAAAAAAATAGAGTATGAGTGCAAAGCCTGTAGAAATAGTAGAAATTTTTGATGTTTCAATTGATAAAGTGTGGAATGCCTTAACAACAAAAGCTGCTTTTGATAAATGGTATTTTGATATTGAGAAGTTTGTTCCAGAAGTTGGATTTGAGTTTGAATTTTATGGCGGATCGTATTTACATCATTGTAAAATAGTAGAAGTAGAACCGACTAAATTGTTAGCTTATACATGGAAATATCCTGTCTACGAAGGAAATTCTGTTGTTACATTTATTTTGGATGAATTAACAGATGAAATTGTTCCACAAACAAAATTAACGTTGATTCATGAAGGAATTGAAACTTTTCCGCCTGATGATAAGAATTTTTCACGGGAAAGTTTTGAAGCTGGTTGGACAGAAATTATCCGAATTAGTTTGAAAAATTATTTGGAAGGAAATTACGAAGCAGATTCGAAAGTAGAATAAATAAAAAAAGGAACTTCGTCAAGTTCCTTTTAATTTTTTTTACAGCTTATTATTTTTTGAATAATACTGTGATTCCTTCTTGATTTGGTAAAATCGGACGAGGATCTTCTGCTGTTACTATTCCTGCTTTTTCTTTTCTTAAATTCGCAACCCAAAATGGAATCCAAGAAATAGCCATCGTTGCAAAAAAGATGATACCCCAGAATCCGCATAAAGCGATTGTTAAAAATAATAAGAAACCTAAAAATTGAATCATGATTTTATTTTTATGTGATACAAACTTAGTAAATAAAATTTATAGAAATACTAACATTAATCACTTTTCTTTCATCAAACGATTTCTTAAATTTGTGAGATAAGTAAATATTATATAAATAATAAAAAATACCAAAATGGAATACAGAATTGAGAAAGATACCATGGGGGAAGTAAAAGTTCCTGCAGATAAATATTGGGGTGCTCAAACAGAACGTTCTCGTAACAACTTTAAAATTGGTCCTGCGGCTTCTATGCCTCACGAAATTGTAGAAGGTTTCGCTTATCTTAAGAAAGCTGCTGCTTATGCAAATGCTGAATTAGGTGTTTTACCTGTTGAAAAACGTGATGCTATTGCTGCTGTATGTGACGAAATCTTAGCAGGAAAATTAGATGATCAATTTCCTTTAGTAATTTGGCAAACAGGTTCAGGAACTCAATCTAATATGAATGTAAACGAAGTTATAGCTAATCGTGCTCAAGTATTAGCAGGAGGTAAAATTGGAGTAGGAGAACCTGTTTTGAAAGCAAACGATGACGTGAACAAATCTCAATCTTCTAACGATACTTACCCAACAGGTATGCACATTGCTGCTTACAAAGCTGTTGTTGAAGTAACAATTCCAGGTGTTGAGCAATTACGTGATACATTAGCTAAAAAAGCTGAAGAGTTTAAATCAGTTGTAAAAATTGGTCGTACACACTTAATGGATGCAACGCCATTAACTTTAGGTCAAGAGATTTCTGGATACGTAGCTCAATTAAACCACGGTTTAAAAGCTTTAAGAAATACATTAGAACATTTATCTGAAGTTGCTTTAGGGGGAACTGCTGTAGGTACAGGTCTTAACACGCCAGAAGGATACGATGTTTTAGTTGCTAAATACATTGCTGAATTTACAGGACATCCATTTGTAACAGCAGAAAATAAATTCGAAGCATTAGCTGCTCACGATGCAATCGTAGAAACTCACGGAGCTTTGAAACAATTAGCTGTTTCATTAAACAAAATTGCGAATGACGTTCGTATGTTAGCTTCTGGACCTCGTTCAGGTATTGGAGAAATTATCATTCCAGAAAACGAGCCAGGATCTTCTATCATGCCAGGTAAAGTAAATCCTACCCAATGTGAGGCTTTAACAATGGTTGCTGCTCAAGTTATGGGTAACGATGTTGCGATTACAATTGGAGGAACTCAAGGTCATTACGAATTGAATGTTTTCAAACCAGTTATGGCTGCA
>NZ_DLOC01000066.1:0-15777 GCF_002478465.1 Empedobacter sp. UBA7494 | reverse complement strand
TTTAAAACCAGAATTTTAGCTAAAATTACTGCACTTACTGTGGTTCAGTACATTAATAAAACATACTTTAATCGAAATATTAATAATCTAAAAACTCAAATTATTTAAAATGCACAACGGGTTATAATAATGTATTTGATATGGAGTTTTATGATAGTTCTTATTGTGATATTTTAGAATATCAAATTCTTTTTAATAGTCATTATAATATAATCAATCTGCATAAATTGTTATCTGATTCTTCTAATGATAAAAACTCATTAATTAATATAGATAACTTATTATTCAATTTAAAGAGATGTAACGAACGTGAAGAGATCCGATATTTAAATAATAATATCTATACTACTTATAACGATTTAATTGTAAAAATACGAGAATATAGAACACAATTTTTTGCTCATTTAGACAATAAAACCTTTAAAGAAATTCATTTAACTAAAAATTTTTATCTTGATAATTTAGATGAAATAAGGAGATTATTAGATTCTATTTCTGAACTATTAGTAAGATTAATAATTTATTTTTTTGATGAATTTAAAGAAAACGATTCTTCAAAAAAATTATCAATAAATAACCATATATTAAGAATGAGCACTTTAAAGAACGAAAAAAAGTCATATTTGAATTCAAATAGTGAAATATTCTTAGATAAATTGATTGATGTTTTCGAGGATGTATCTGAAATACAATCAGCATTAAAACAATCAATTTCAGATCAAGATAAAATAAAACTAATTAATGAAATTTTAGTTAAATCTACAGGAGAAGTAAATGGATATAAATTTTTTACTTACAAATACTAACTTTTCCTTTTTCACTTAACTGCTTAAAGTTAATTGCAGGAATAGTTGGATTCAATTCAGATTTGAAATTGGTAACACTTGGCGTTTCAAAAAAATCTAATTCGTATAAACCATCTTCCACGAATTGACAATCATCAGTTAAAATATAGATTTTAGGAAAACTTGGTTTTCGTTCTATTTTTACTTTTTTGATGTTATTTTGATCCGTAAAAACTTCTCCTTTCTTTGTGTTCGCCATTGTTTCTTATTTAGAGAACAAATTTCTTAATAAAATTGAATATTAAAAAAATCAATCCGTAATATTCAAAATATTTCTACCTTCGTTACAAATAAAACCACGTGAAATATACAATTCAAGCAATACTTTTGTTTTTTGTTTTAGGATTAACAAGTTGTTTACCAATCAAAACAGTTTCCGAAACTAAAGTTGTGACTTCAGAAATTAGCGATTTGTCGGGTAAATGGAATATAAATGATGGAGGAGATTACATTATTTTTGAAGATGCAACGAAAAAAATGGTAATGAAAACGGTTTGCGGAATTATTACGGCTGATTATACTAAAATAGATCAAGCTATAATTTTTAATCATTTAAAACAAGTGAATTCTGATTGCGAAATTCCTCAAAATTTGATTCAAAATTTGCAAAAAACTGCATATTTTAAAGTAAAATCATCAAATCAAATTACTTTTTATGATGAAGCTCATCAAGAAAAGTTAACTTTGAAATTAATAAAGTAAATCGCCTAGAAAAATATATTATGCTTAGCATAATTTTTTATTAAATTTGTCTAAATTTCTAATGTTGAAGAAAATTTTAAGTTATCCGTTATCTATAATCTTTTATATTTTTTATGGATTAACGTTGTTGGTAATGCATGTTGTGCAATGGTTGTGCTACAATTTGGGAGGTTATGCTGCTCATCACAAAAGTGTAAAAGTGATGAATGGTCTTTTGGTTTTTTGGACAAGAATTTTGGGTACAACGTATACCTATAAAGGAAGAGAAAATTTGAAACAAAATGTACCATTGATTTTTGTGAGTAATCACCAAAGTATGTATGATATTTCTCCGTTGGAATATGATTTGGCTGATTATCATCCTAAGTTTATTTCGAAAATAGAATTGGGAAAAGGAATTCCGAGTGTATCGTACAATTTAACGCATGGAGGTTCTGCATTAATCGATCGTAAGAACGGAAAACAAGCAATAGAGGAAATAAAAAAATTAGCACAATACATTCAGAAAAATAATTATTCAGCTATTATTTTTCCAGAAGGTACAAGAAGCAAAAATGGAGTACCAAAGGCTTTCAAAGAAAATGGATTGAAAGTTTTGACGAAATATGCTAAAGACGCTTATGTTGTTCCCGTTACACTAAATAATACGTGGGAAATAGAAAAGTGGGGTAAGTTCCCGATGTATTTGGGCGCGAAAGTAACGATACAATACCATAAACCCTTAAAAGTGAGTGACTATAAGTTTGATGAAATATTCGAGCTTACCGAAAAAACTGTAAAAAGTAGTATAACCGCATAAAATAATTATATGTCAATAAAAAATGTTCGCCTGGAAGTAATGCAATTTCTTGAGAAAGATATTGATGCTTATATGGATAAATTCTTAGTTCCAGCCGATAAAATTTGGCAACCAACAGATTTTTTACCGAATTCTCAAACAGATTCTTTTTTTGACGAAATCAAAGAATTACAAGAGCTTTCGAAAGATTTGCCAGATGATTTCTGGATTACATTGATTGGAGATACCATTACCGAAGAAGCTTTGCCAACCTACGAATCTTGGTTGATGCAAATGGACGGTGTGGTAGATGAAGAAGGAAATTACCTAGAAAATGGTTGGGCAAAATGGATTCGCCATTGGACAGGAGAAGAAAATCGTCACGGTGATGTGTTGAATAAATTTTTGTATTTATCAGGACGTATCAATATGCGCGAGGTTGAAGTAACAACGCAACATTTGATAAATGACGGTTTCGATATTGGAACAGCACACGATCCTTACAAAAACTTTGTTTACACAAGTTTTCAAGAATTAGCAACTTATGTATCGCACAATAATGTATCAGCAATTGCAAAAAAATACGGAGCGAAAAAATTATCGCGTATGTGTAAAATTATTGCAGGAGATGAAATGCGTCACCATTTAGCTTACACAGAGTTCGTTCGTCGTATCTTCGAAGCTGATCCTTCTGAAATGATGTTAGCTGTTCAACATATGTTCAAACTTAAAATTGTAATGCCAGCGCATTTCTTAAGAGCTTCTGGTGAAGAAAGAGGAACTTTGTTTGATGCGTTTTCAGATGCAGCGCAACGCATTGGTGTGTACACAGCGTTTGATTACATCGATATTATGCGAAAATTAATTGAAGCTTGGCAATTGGATAAAATCTCTGGATTGAATGCCGAGGCGGAAAAAGCAAGAGATTATATCATGAAATTCCCAGATAGAATGGATAGAATTTCGCAACGTATTGTGATTCCTGAAGATGGACCACAATTCAAATGGTTATTACCAGCTACGTCTAAATAGATTATTATAATCAAAATCATATAAAAAAAGGCAATTCAAAATCGAATTGCCTCTTTTTATTTAGTAACTTTAACCAACAAAGAAATTAAAAACAACTGCTTATGGACGATTTTATTGCTGCCAGAAGTCAAATGGCGATGTCGTTAGCCTTTCACATTGTTTTTTCGTGTGTCGGGATGGTGATGCCGTTTATGATGGCAATTGCTCACTACAAATACCTCAGAACTAAAAAAGAAATTTACAAAGGACTAACTAAAGCGTGGAGTAAAGGAGTTGCAATTTTGTTCGCTACAGGAGCAGTTTCTGGTACAATGCTTTCGTTTGAGTTAGGGTTATTGTTTCCTAAATTTATGGAACACGCTGGACCAATTTTCGGAATGCCATTTTCGTTAGAAGGAACAGCTTTTTTTATTGAAGCTATTGCTTTAGGTTTTTTCCTTTATGGTTGGGACAAATTCAATAAATGGTTTCATTGGATTTGTGGTGTAATTGTAGGGATTAGTGGTTTAGCTTCAGGGATTTTGGTTGTTGCTGCAAATGCTTGGATGAATTCTCCTTCAGGTTTCGATTTTATAAATGGCGAATATTTAAACATAGATCCTGTAAAAGCTATGTTCAACGATGCGTGGTTTTCTCAAGCTTTACACATGACGATTGCTGCTTTTTGTGCAACTGGTTTTGCTGTTGCTGGTTTACATGCTTATCTTATTTTGAAAGGTAAGAATGTGAATTTTCATCGAGAAGCATTCAAAATTAGTTCTGTATTGGCTATTACTGCGGCGTTATTAGCACCTCTTAGTGGAGATATTTCGGCAAAAGATGTAGCGAAGCGTCAACCAATTAAATTAGCTGCAATGGAAGCGCATTTCAAAACAGAAGAAAGTGCTGCGTTTGTTTTGGGTGGAATAGTGGACGAGTCAAAAGAAGAAATCAAATACGCGATAAAAGTTCCGGGTGTGTTAAGTTTCTTGGTTCATTCAGATTTCAAAACACCTGTAAAAGGTCTAGAAGAATTTCCGAAAGATGAATGGCCGCCTGTGGCAGTTGTACATTATGCATTTCAGATTATGATAACATTCGGAATGTTGATGATGGGAATAGCTGTGATTTATTTGATTGCGCAATTCTTTAAGAAAGATTGGCGAACAAAACGATGGTTTTATAAATTGTTTATGATTGCGACACCTTTTGGATATATCGCTTTAGAAGCAGGCTGGACGGTAACAGAAGTTGGTCGTCAGCCGTGGATTATTTACGGAATTATGCGAACGGTAGATTCCATCACGCCAATGCCAGGAATACAATATTCGTTTTACATTTTCACATTTGTCTTCATCACATTGTCCATTATTTTGGTGTTCTTAATGAATCGACAAATACAAATGGTTGCGAAGCTTTACGATCCAGAAGATCCAAATTATAAACCAGAAAAACATTAAGTATGATTTACGTAGTAATAGCATTTTTGTGGGTTGCCATCTGTTTATATTTAATTTTAGGAGGAGCAGATTTCGGTGCTGGAATTGTCGAATTGTTCTCTGAAAAGAGTTACAAAAAACGTACAAAGAAGATTATGTACAATTCGATTGGACCAATTTGGGAGGCAAATCACATGTGGTTAATCATTGTCATTGTTATTTTATTTGTTGGTTTTCCTAAGATGTATGCAGAAATCTCAAATTATTTGCACATCCCGTTAGTAATCATGTTATTGGGAATTATTGCAAGAGGAACTTCGTTTACTTTCAGAAATTATGATGCAATTAATGATAAATGGCACAATTTGTATGATGTCATTTTTACTTATTCAAGTGTTGTAACACCTTTGTTTTTGGGCATAATAGCAGGATCTATCGTTTCGGGAAGTATTGATGATAATGCACTTTCGTTTCAAGATGCATATATATTTTCGTGGTTGACTTGGTTTAATTTTTCGGTCGGAATTTTCACTGTTGTGATTTGTGCTTTCTTGGCTTCGGTTTATTCAATTCAAACTGTAAAAAATGATGAAGATAAAGTGATTTTAAGAAAACGTGCCAAGATTTATACAGCTTTAATTTTTGTTGCTGGAGCATTGGTATTTGCTGTTTCACTTTGGAAAAACATTCCATTATTTAGTTGGATTATATCAGAAATTTACGGTTATATCGCAATAGCAATTGCTTCAATTTCAATTGTATTATTACTTTCAGCCTTAAATAAAGCGAAGGATTCTTTGTTGAAAGTTTACGCAGGAATTATTGTGATGATGATTTTATTTGCGGCAACTTATTCGCATTTTCCAAATTTGGTATTATTCAAAGATGGTTCAACATTATCTTTATTAACAGATTACGGTGCGTTGAGTACGATAAATATGTTAGCTTGGGCATTATTACTAGGCTCGATATTTATTTTACCATTTCTATTTTACTTAATTTATTCATTTAATCAGAAGCAAAAAATATAAATACTCGTTCCAAATTTGATTACAAACATACTTGTTTATAATTAACCGAGCCTTTAGGAAAGGACAAGTGAATTTGGTAAATACAATAATCTGTTTAAATCTTCAGAACAAGGATGATAAGAGAAGAGCCTTATTTCAATTCGAAATAAGGCTCTTTTATTTTAATTATGTTTTGCTTGCCATTCTGCAATTTCTTGCTCATTCAGTAAACAAGAGTTTAATTCTTGTGTAACTTTTTCTTTGTCCAAACCTTGACCAATAAAAACAAGTTCTATCATTCGATCTCCCCATTCTTTCGACCATTTGGCGTCAATTGTTTTTTGATTAAATTGATAAGCTGCAAACTGAATTCTTTCGTCATACGGCATCGAGCACCACCAAGCCCCCGCAGGATCAATTCGGATACTACCACCAGCTTGACTCAAGAAAATAGCTTCATCAGGACGATTTGCTAACCAAAATAAACCTTTTGAACGGTAAATAGTTGGAGGAAAATTATCATTCAAATAGGTTAAAAAACGTTCTGCATGAAACGGAATTTTTTGTCTGTAAACAAAAGAAGTCATTCCATATTTTTCTTCCAAATGATCGTGGTGTTCGTGCGTACAATGTTCACCACATTCGTGATCATGGTGATGGTGATGTTCCTCTTTTTCTTGCTCTTCTAATAATTTTACCCAAGCATCCATGTCCTGAATTTTTTCGAAATCGAATAGATTGGTATTCAAAATTTCAGTTAATTCAACGTGAGAAAAACTTGCAGGAATTATTTTAGCAGAAGGATTTAATTTTGTCACAAACGCTTCAATATTCATCAACGTTTCTTCTTCGACCAAATCCATTTTATTCAAAATAATCACATTCGAAAATTCAATTTGATCGATTAAAAGATTCACAATCGGACGATTATCTTCTCTATTTTCTGTAAAACCACGATCAAAAACATCTTCATCAGTTCCTAAATTTTTGAAGAAATTATAAGCGTCAACTATTGTTACCAACGTGTCTAAACGTGCAACTTTTGGTAAATCAATTTTACCATCTGGCGAAACAAAATCCAACGATTGCGCAATAGGACCTGGATCAGATATACCAGAACTTTCGATAACCAAATAATCATATTTCCCTGATTGTGCCAACTTCTCGATTTCTACGATCAAATCTTCTCGTAATTCACAACAAACGCAACCGTTGCTCAATTCAACCAATTTTTCATCCGTTTGAATTAAATCATTTTCGCGAGAAACCATTTGCGCATCAATATTTACTGCGCCCATATCGTTCACGATAACTGCTACTTTTAGTCCTTTTTTATTGTGTAATATATGATTAAGAAGTGTCGTTTTTCCGCTTCCAAGAAATCCAGAAAGTACCGTTACAGGTAGTCTATTTTTCATAATTTATGCTTAAAAATATGCTACAAAGTTACATTTTTATCACGAAAATTTTTGTGTAGAATCATCTATAAATTTTATAATGTTCTGTTAAGAATATAATAATAAATCACTGTTAGAAAGATTTCTTTTATTTTTGTTCAAAATCAAATAAAATAATGTTTGTTTATAGTGTTATCACGTCAATAATTATTTCAATCGTACTTGAAATTTACCTGTATTATAATTTTAAAAAATTCATTCAAAATAAGTATATTCTTTTAGGAAATGTGCTTTTGTGGTTACTTGTTTTGGGTAATTTTGGATATAATCTAATCTTTTTTGATCGTAATGTTGGTCAAACGCAAAGGACAATGTGGGCAACAGGTTTGTTTATGTTGTTTGGTTTTCCTCGAATTATTCTGGTTCTATTTTTCTTGGTTCAAGATATTTTTAGAGGATTTGGTTGGCTATTTAATCGTACTACAAATCATCAAACAAAAGAAGATTCTTATTTACCTTCTCGTCGAAAATTTGTAATGATTTCTGGATTAACAGTGGCTTCAATACCTTTTTTTAGTTTGATCTATGGAATGACAATTGGAAAATATAATTTCAAAGTAATCAAGAAAAAATTGGCATATCAACGTTTACCAAAATCGTTTGACGGTTTCAAGATTTTACATATTACAGATATTCATTCGGGAAGTTTGGATAATCGTGAAAAGATAGAATATGCAGTCGATTTAATTAATCAACAAGAGTTTGATATATTGTTGTTTACGGGAGATATTGTGAATAATTTTCATTGGGAAATGGATAAATGGTACGATGTTTTTTCGAAAATAAAACAAGCACCACATGGAAATTTTGCTGTTTTAGGAAATCATGATTATGGAGAATATTCGGATTGGAAAACGGAGGAAGAAAAGCAAGGTAATTTTGAAAAAATTAAAGCGATTTTCCCTAAGATTGGAATGAAATTATTATTGAATGAAAACCGATTTATTACAAAGAATGGTGAAAAAATTGCGTTGATTGGCGTTCAGAATTGGGGAACACGATTTAAGAAATTAGGTGATATTGATGCAGCTTCGAATTATGTAAATACAGAAGATTTTAAGATTGTGATGTCACATGATCCTTCGTATTGGAATGAGATATTGAAAAATCATCCGAAACATTTTGACTTGACTTTGTCTGGACATACGCATGGAATGCAATTAGGAATTGAAGTTCCGAAAATTGGTTTGCGTTGGAGTCCGGCGCAATATGTGTATCCGCAATGGGCAGGTTTTTATGATTTTGAAGGAAAGATTATCAATGTAAATCGCGGATTTGGTTATCATTTTTACCCAGGAAGAGTAGGAATTTGGCCTGAAATAACATTAATTGAATTGAAATCTGTATAAAATAGTAGGAAAAGGCAATCAAAATTTTTGGTTGCTTTTTTGATGTAGGTCAATTCTGAAAACAGATTTTTATAGCATTATTGTCATAAAAAATAAATAATATGAATGAAGAATTAATTCCTTTACAGGTTGTAAAAAATGAATCAACTTTTCGTTTTGAGCTGAATGTTGATGGATACATCGCTTTTATAGATTATAAACAAGAAGATGATATTATCAAATTGATTCATACCGAAGTTCCTGAAGAATTAGGAGGAAGAGGCGTTGCAGCTGCTTTGGTAGAAAAAACATTGGTTTATTTGGAGGAACATAAAAATCCTTTGTTTCCGTATTGTCCTTATGTGTATGCCTACATCAAAAAGCATCCGGAATGGAAACGAATTGTTCATCCTAAATTCCCAAAATATAATGAATTGTAATCGGTTAACGAATGAGATTATAATAAGAAATGCGACCTATATAGGGTCGCATTTCTTATTATATTTTTGAAAAGCAATTTTAAGCTTTGTGATGATCATCATCGTGTGTATATGTTTGCTCAATTGCGACGTGTCCTTCCCATTTGTCTACAGCAACTGTAGATAAGGCGTTCCCAAGTACATTTGTCATCGAACGAGCCATATCACAGAAATGGTCAATAGGTAAAATCAACGCAATTCCTTCTGGTGGAATTCCAAACATCGAACAAGTTGCAACCACTACAATTAATGAAGCTCTTGGCACACCTGCAACACCTTTTGAAGTAAGCATTAAGACTAATAACATCAAAATTTGTTTCTCGATCGGCATGTGAATTCCATAAACCTGCGCGATAAATAGCGACGCGAACGTCATGTACATCATCGATCCATCTAAATTGAAGGAATATCCGAGCGGTAAAGTAAACGAAATAATTTTCTTTTGAGCCCCAAATTTTTCTAATTCTTCAACTAATTTTGGGAATACAGCTTCTGATGAAGTTGTAGAGAAAGCGATTAATAATGGCGCTTTGATGTGTCTTAATAAGTCGATTACTCGTTTTCCTAAGATGAAATATCCAACCAAAATTAAAACAGCCCAAAGAAGCAAAATACCAATTACAAAGGCGATTAAATATTTAACATAAAGTAAGAATATACCGAATCCGTACGTTGCAATAGCAGCAGAAATAGTTCCTAAAACTCCTAATGGCGCAGTCCACATTACATATCCAACCATAATTAAAACGATATGCGAAATTTTATCTAACGCTTTCGTAATCATTTCGCCTTCTTTTCCATAAGCTGCCATTGCGACACCAAAGAAAATAGAGAAAACAACGATTTGTAAGATTTCATTTGTTGCAAATGATTCGAAAACAGATTTAGGAATCATATGTGTAATGAAATGTTCTAATGTAAGCGAAGCTTGACCTTTTAATAAATCTTGAGCAGAACTTGAATCGATTTCAATATTCAATCCTTCTCCAGGTTTCATTACATTGATAACAATAGCACCAATCACCAAAGAAGTAAGTGAAGCTGTGATAAACCAACCCATTGCACGTCCACCAACACGTCCAACCATTTTCATATCGCCCATTTTAGCAATACCAACTACTAATGTTGAGAAAACTAAAGGCGCAATAATCATCTGAATAAGACGAATAAAAATAGTACCAAGAAGTTTTATGTTAGTCGAAAATGTTTTAATAAATTCTGGAGAGGTATTATAATGTACATATCCTCCAAGCGCAACCCCGATAAGAAGGGCAATAATAATAGCTATAAAAAGTTTATTGTTTTTCATTATGCGATTTTAAACTTTTCCAAAACTACTATTTTTTAGCAAATTATTAAGAATATAAATTGATTTGTACACCAAATTAAATATAAAACCCTTTGTATGTAGTGTTTACAAAGGGTTTTCTTTATAGTGTATTGAGTACTATTCTGGCTGTTTGAACGGAATTTCTTGATTTAAAATCTCTTCGATTAATGTTGACATTGGTGCGGTAGAATTTTCGACAATCGAATAATCGATGGTTGTATTTTTATCAACCGAAAGTTTAATCAATTCTTTATTTGGAAATTTGATTGGATAAATACACAATTCAATGTTTTTATTTAGATTTTCTTTATCCGCATAAAATAAATGAGCGTAGAAAATTAATTGCAATTGTTTCGCTTTATCTTCTTTTTGGTAAACGGTTTCTATTTCTTCGGTTTTCACCGAAATATCTTTTGCATAACCAGTTTTGTAATCAATAATTCGGATTTGATTATTGACAGAATCAATTCGGTCAATTACACCTTTTAGCTTTACAATTTTGCCATTTGTTAGTGCAAAATCAACTTCGTGCTTGCTTTCCAAAGCTCGAATTACAAATTCATTTTCCTTTGCTGTAGTCGTATCTTTAGACAAAACGCCATCCACAATTCGCTCTGCAATTTTATAAATCAAATAATTTGGTCCTTTGTCCAAATGTCCATCTTTATATTCTTTGCTAAAATGCTCTTGTAAGGTTTTGTCTTTTATTTTTTCGATATTTTTGAAATCATTTTCATGCAAAATATGTCCAATATAAGGCGTGTACAAATCCTCCAAAGCGCCGTGTACAATGTTCCCTAACGTTCTTGCGCTTACAATTTCTTCGGCTTCTTCCACTTCATTTACATTAAAAACACGTTGCTCATAAAAATCTAACGGATTGCGTAAATAGGTTGAAAGTGAAGAAGGTGAAATTCCATATTCAGCCCAATTTTGAAGCTTTGCCATTGTTTCGTCAGTTTTTGGAACAATGATTTCTTTCAAAGGTTTTGTGACAAAACTTGGTGCAGCAAAAGTTTCTTTCACTTTGTGATTGCTTTCAAATTTGATTTGAGCCAAAAAGCGAGATTTTTCTCCAGAACCCATTCCGTCAGCTTCTGTATCATACACAAAATAAGCATTTTTTGCACGCTGAATCAAACGATAAAAGTGATATGCATAAATCGAATCATTTTCGGTAAATGTATTCAATTTCATTTGTTTGCGAATATCGTACGGAATAAATGTATTATTTTGTCGTCCCAAAGGCAAAATTTCGTCATTCACAGAAGTCATGATAATATTATCGAAATTCAATAAACGAGTTTCCAACAATCCCATCAATTGTAAACCTTTCAAAGGCTCTCCAATAAAGGAAATTGTCTCAGAAGATACGATTTTGTTGTATAATAAAAATAAGGTTCTATAATCTTTGATATCATCAACACTTAACAAATTTTCATGTAATTGATTGAAAACTTTTTTGAAAAAGAATAAATATTCTTTCATCAACAAATCGTTCATCGAAGGATGATGCAGTAATTCGTCTGTCCAATTTTTTAGATGATGAATAAATTCAGTGATACTTTTTGGAATATGAAAAATAGATTTAAAGATTGATTCTCCTAAGGCATTTTGAATCGAATTTTGAGAATTAAATATTCGATTTTGTAATCGAATATCTCCAATTAATTTTCGACTTTCGTCCGTGCTAAAAAGAGATAAAGTTTTATTTTCAAGAATTTGTAAGACATTTTTGAAATAAAACATGGTTCCTTTTCCTAATTTCTCCCGATTCATTTGTAACTCAAAAATTGATTTGAAAAATTGCGCTAACGGAACCGAACGCAAGGGAATTCCCATTGAAATATTAAGATGTGTAATATTTTCGGGCAATGAATTGAGAATTGCTGGTAAAATAGATTCATCAGCTAAAATCAAGGCGGTATTTTTTATTTCATCTTCATTGAGATTTCTAATTAAATCTGCAATATATTTTGCTTGTCCAACTTGCTTTGCAACACCAATTGTTTGTAAATTTTTGGGCTTGGAAAATTCATCAACCACCCAATTAATTGGTTTTATTTTCTCTTTATATTTTCGAAGAAAAGAACCCGCTTCTTGATTAGGATTTTCGTAATAATATTTATCCGCATCAAAATATAAAGTGGCTAAATTCTCCTTTTCTAATCGAAAAATAAGTCCTTGTTCTGCTTTTGTTAAGGCATTAAATCCAGCAAAAACATAATGTGAAGTTCTGTTTTCAATAATCTCTTCAACTTTTTCACTCGCAATTCTGAAAACCATTCCAGCATATCCTTCTTTCGAATCCAATAAATCTTGTTGCAATTGAAAATATAATTTCGAAACAATTCCCCAAAACGTTAGGTGATTTTGAATGATTTCATTTTTCCCAATCTCAATTTTTCCATCTCCCCATTGACTAATTCGTTCTACCGAAACCAAATAGTCTAAAACTTTATGAGCAGGTTGCAAAGAAGCATCGATATCATCAAAATCTTTCAAAACAGTTGGTCCCCATTTGATAAAATCTTCGAAAGAATCAGGCTTTTCAACGATTTTTTTATAGGCTTGATACGCTTTAAACCATAGATTAATTCCAGAAATAATTTCTAAACCAGAAAGTTCGCTCATCAATTCTTCGATACTTTTCATTTGTGGAAGAATGATATTCTGCGCTTGACGCTGAAATTCTTGTTTGAAGAATAACATTGGACGTTTTCCTGGTAAAACTAAAGTGGTGTTGATAAAGTTTTTCTGATTTTGGACTAAATCTTTTACAACATTTTCTATGAATTGAGCCATTTTTAAATTTTCTTTCGTTGAGTTGTTGTAAAAGTAAGGATTTTGAGAGACAAAAGATGGCGTTAATTATTAATTGAAAAATTATTTTAGAACAAAAAAGCCGTTTCAGAAATATGAAACGGCTTGTATAAATAAATTCAGTATTCTTACTTAATCACTCCTAATTCTTTACCAACTTTTGTGAAAGCAGCAATTGTATGATCTAATTGTTCTTTTGTGTGTGCAGCTGATAATTGTACACGAATACGTGCTTTATCGCGAGGAACAACAGGAAAAAAGAATCCGATTACATAAACACCTTCATCTAATAATTTGTCTGCCATAACTTGAGATAATTTTGCATCGTACAACATAACAGGTACAATTGCAGCATCACCTTCTGGAATATCAAAACCAGCAGCAACCATTTCTTTGCGGAAATATTCAGCATTCCACATTACCTTATCGCGTAAAGAAGTATCTTTTTCTAACATTTCTAACACTTGTAAAGCAGCACCAACAATTCCAGGAGCTAAAGAGTTAGAGAATAAATATGGACGAGATTTTTGACGTAACATTTCGATGACTTCTTTTTTACCAGAAGTAAATCCACCCATTGCACCACCTAAAGCTTTACCTAAAGTAGATGTAATGATATCTACACGTCCCATTACTTCGTTATGTTCATGTGTTCCGCGTCCAGTTTTTCCAATAAAACCAGTTGCGTGAGAATCATCAACCATTACCAAAGCATCGTATTTCTCAGCTAAATCACAAACACCTTTTAAGTCGGCAACAATACCATCCATAGAGAAAACCCCGTCTGTTACAATAATTTTGAAACGATGATTTTTTTCTGAAGCGGCAATTAATTGCGCCTCTAAATCAGCCATATTATTGTTTTTATAACGATAACGAGCAGCTTTACATAAACGAACACCATCGATAATAGAAGCATGGTTTAATTCATCAGAAATAATCGCATCTTCTTCTGTAAACAAAGGCTCGAAAACACCACCATTTGCATCAAAAGCAGCAGCGTATAAAATCGTATCTTCCATTCCTAAGAAATCAGCGATTTTTTTCTCTAATTGTTTGTGTACATCTTGCGTTCCACAAATAAAACGAACCGAAGACATTCCGTATCCACGGTCATCTAACATTTTTTGAGAAGCTGAGATAACGTCTTTATTATCAGATAACCCTAAATAGTTGTTTGCACAAAAATTAAGTAACGTTTTACCATTTTCTAATGTAATTTCTGCACTTTGAGGAGAAGCAATGATACGTTCTTTTTTGAACAATCCTTGTTCTTCTAAATCATTCAATTGCGTTTTTAAGTAGTTTTGAAATTTATCGCTATACATAATAAATCACTTTTTGTTTTGATATGTTTCATACAAATATAAATGTTTGCGGGCATATTTTTCGTATTTTTGTAAGATATAAAAATTTAAATTAAGTGGATTTTATTATATTATTTTTGTTCTCGGTACAATATTATTTTTTAGCTAAGTTTTTTAAGAAGAACAAAGTTAAAACAATTCTAAGTGTTATTGGAATGTATTTTTTTGGAATTGTTCTATTAGTATTTGCATTAGTGGCTCTTAAAGTAACTAGTATAATTGATATTGATATCATGAATCCTGTTGAATTGAGTAAGTCAAAATTTGTTTGGATTGGAGAAACAATTATTTTTCTATTTATTGGTGTTTTCTATTACTATCATCTTAAACGTAAATGGACAATGGAAATGTTTTCTGCAGATATCGAAAAGCGTAAAGAAGAAATTTTACAGAATATAGAAATTAATCAAAAAATAAATCCAGTAAAATTGGACGTTTATCCTCATTTTCATACGGTTAATGAGAAAAATATTCATTTGGTTCAATCTTTGGCAAATGAGATTTGGAACGAATGTTACAAGGATTTATTATCGCAAGATCAAATCAATTATATGATTGATATGATGTATAATAATGACAAAGTAAACGAAGGAATTGCAAATGGAGATGTTTGGGAAATCCTGAAAATAGATAATGTTCCGTCTGGTTATTTGCATTACAAATTAGATGAAAATAATACTGTTTTCTTATCCAAAATTTACTTGAAAGAGTCTAATCAAACTAAAGGAATTGGACAATTGATGCTGAATAGAGTTGTAGATTATGCGAAAGAAAAAGGTGCAAAAGCTGTTCATTTAACAGTGAATAAACACAATGCGAAGGCAATTCGTTTTTATGAGAAAAATGGTTTCAAGAATATGGAATCAAAAACATTTGACATCGGAAATGGATACATCATGGATGATTATATTTATCAAAAGAATTTAAATTAATAAATATTTAGAATAATATATGGAAGCTTTTACAATTTGTAGCAGCTTTTTTTGTGAGTAATTTAAGAAGATTTTAATGAGATTTTTAATTGTAATATGATTAGATATGTTTATTCTATAATTAAACTTTTTATTAAAATTTTATTTCTAAAAATATGTAAAGATGTTTTACCTTTATTCTTGACAACTGAATCACCTATTTCGATAAATTGATTAGCATTTTCATAAGGTAAATAATAATCGGAATATTTTACTCTAACTGTATGTTGTCAAAAT
>NZ_DLOC01000023.1:0-7394 GCF_002478465.1 Empedobacter sp. UBA7494 | reverse complement strand
AAATTGACTTATTTAATGAAGTTAATATACGATTAGAAACACCGAAAAGATCCAATCAAAAAGATTATAAACCTCAGTTTTATCCATTCAAAAAGTATCGAAAAAGAATTGAAACTTTATTTTCTCAACTATGCGATCAGTTTATGATTAGACGAAATTATGCAAAGACTTTAGAAGGATTTAAAACCAGAATTTTAGCTAAAATTACTGCACTTACTGTGGTTCAGTACATTAATAAAACATACTTTAATCGAAATATTAATAATCTAAAAACTCAAATTATTTAAAATGCACAACGGGTGAAGAAATATATTGCATTATTCTCTTTCGTTATGATTACGACGTCATCATTTTGTCAAAATTATAATTTAAAAATTGATTCTTTGAGTAGTAAACAAACAACTAATTTTAATCGATTTAATAGTTTTGTTTATAAAACAAATCTTGAAAAAGATTTAAAACTAATTCCATCTAACAGAAAAATAGATCTAAATAATCCAAATTTTGGAAAAGTGAATTATGATATTTCTAACCCGAATAAATCGACTGATTTACCAAGTTTTTTCATTCATGGTGTATCTAATTTAATTGAGAGTCTACTAAATTAATTCTTAACCTTTATTTTGTAACTCAAAAAATACAATACAAAACTGATTAAAATCGAAAAAGTTGCTGGAACAAAATAAGCCAATGCAAGATTTTTGGTTGCAATAAAATTAATTGGAAGATTAATTAATCTGAATTGAAAAACTAAAAAACACAATACAACTATCGTTACAGCTATTTTCCAATCGTAATTGCGTTTGTGGTTTATCACTGAACATAAAATATACGCCAAAACAATACCTACAAAACTCAAAATTGTTTTCATTGTAGCTAAATGTTTCAATTTTTCGCTGATTCCGAATTCGTCACTTTTTCTGACCAAAAAAGCAAAATTATCTTTACCCATTGAATGAATTAATTCAATCAAATCTAATTCAGCCAAAACGTAAAATTGTTGAATTCCTAAGAATAACAAAACGCTTGCTACAAGTTGAATTGCGAATATTTTTATGTTAAAGTTTTTCATTCGAAATTGTTTTAAAATCGATCATAGAAACGTGCAATGTCCGCTTCTTTATCAATCGGTTGATTATTCTCTAAAAATTCGTACAAATCATCCACCATCACAGGCGCTAACATTGTTCCACGCGTTCCCATTCCATTCAAACAAATCAATTGTTGATGCGTTGGATGCGCTCCAATAATCGGACGACGATCGACAACTGTTGGACGAATTGACGCATGTTGTTCCACTACTTCAAAATCATCTTTGAAAAAATTCTGAACACCTTCAACCAAATATTTTTTAGCTTCTTCAGTATTTTCATAATTCACATGATCGCGATCGTAAGTTGCACCTACAAAATATTGATTATTTTCTAAAGGCATCAAAAATTCTTTTCCTTTCACAACTGCTTCGGGTAAATTGGCATCAGTTTCAATTTTCAACACTTCACCTTTTACACCAATTACAGGTAAATTTTTGAAATAAGGATTGTTCAAAATATTATAACCTTCAGCAAAAATTATTTTAGTTGATTCGATTTTTTTATAGCTCGTTTGATTATCATTTAATTTTAACTCATTGAAATCAAAAGTCTCATCAAGAAACAAATCATTTTCAACTAAATAATCTTTAAAATCAGCCAGAAGATTTGTCAAATCAACACGACCTGTATGTAAAACTTCGCCGGAACCAATCGGAGAATTGATTGAGGAAAAATCATTCAGTTGTTCTGTATCTGTTGCTAAATAATCAATCAAATCTGGATGAGTCATCGCTTTTTTCAACCACGTTTTTTTCTCTTGTTCGTCATTAAAAATTCTATAAACTGGAAAATTGTAGATATATTTTTTGTTTAACAATTGTTCAAAATCACCAAAAACCTCGCGTAATCTTTTGATTTGTTTTGTCGCATTCCAAACAATTGAAAATCGTTTTAGCACTACAGGATTAAAAATTCCAGCAGCAATAGCCGATGCTTTATGAAAATGATTATCAATTACCACAAAAGATTTCTTTTCTTTCAACAATTTCATCGCCATACAACTCCCTGCAACACCTTGACCTACGATGATATATTCTACTTTTTTCAATTTCTAAAATTTGATTACAAAGGTAAATAATGTTTCGGTTTTACTTATCTTTATTCTTAAAATCAACCATTTTATGCAAATATTCTATACCATAATTTCTTGCCTTATTATCCTTTCCGTCATTATTCCATTCATCAAACATACACATTGGACGGTTAGAGTTTTTGATTATCCACGATTTCAAAAATTTGCTTTGGTAATTGCTACTTGCATTTTATTCATTTTTGTACCTAAAACTTCAATTACAATAAGTCTATTTATTTGCTTAGTTTTTACGGCGATTTATTTGCTTTGGGTCATTATTCCTTATTCTCCTTTTGGTAAAAAAATGATTGAACAAGTAACCTTAAAACCAAATGAAAAACCGCTTGATTTACTTGTTTATAATGTTTTGCAAGACAATACGAAATATCAAAATTTGGTTGAATTAATTAAGAAAAGAAATCCTGATATCGTTTTTTTATTGGAAACAAACAACGAATGGATGGAACAAATAAAAGAAGCTACAAACGATTTTGAGTACAAAATAGAAGTTCCGTTAGAAAATACTTATGGATTATTGTTTTACTCTAAATTACCTATAAAATATCAAGAAATTAATTATTTAATCAGCACAGAAATTCCTTCTATCATTGCTGATATCGAATATAATAATCAAATTGTGCGTTTGTATGGTTTACATCCAACTCCGCCAGTTCCGCAAGAAAATGAAGAAAGTGCTGAACGCGATGCTGAGATTTTAACAATTGGCAAACAAGCGAAAGAATATGGAAAAGCGTGTATTGTTTTTGGCGATTTGAATGATGTTGCGTGGAGCAGAACAACACGTTTATTTTTGAAAACTTCGCAACTTTTAGATCCTCGTCGTGGTCGTGGAATGTTCAATACTTTTCATGCGCATCATTGGTTCTTACGTTGGCCTTTGGATCATTATTTTTTGAGTTCGCAGTTTCGATTAATTGATATGATACGAGAGCCAAATATTGGTTCGGATCATTTTCCTATCAGTATTCAAGTTGTTTTGCGTAGCGATGATGATTCGGGAGAAATGAAATTGGACCATGAAGAGAAGATTGAAGTTGAAGAAAAAATAGAGGAAGGAATTGAAAAAGGAGATGCGAATTAGATTTTAGATTTTAGATTTTAGATTTTAGATTTTAGATTTTAGATTTTAGAAAGTTAAATTCTTATAAATACATAAACAAGAAAATCCAGTAGATGACTGGATTTTTTCTATTTTAATTCTATCATAACCATTCCAAATAATTCGCCTCTTCTTCCGTAAAGAGCTTCGATTGTTTTATCTTTTTTATACTCAAAAGATTTTAATTGATCTACAGAAATATCATTCAAATCTTTCAATTTCATCGATTCAAATTTACCAGAGTTTCTTTTTATCTGCACACTAAGCTCATCAGTGTTTATCAATAGTTTCTCTCCTTCAAAAGTATTTAATGAATTAATGTAAATGCTCTCTACAAACTCTTTTAAAGTTTTTCTATCTGAGCTTTCATCTAATTTTGTTGTTGTTTTTTTAATAGAGTTCGTTAAAACTTTTTGTTGTCCAAAACTATTAATTGATATTATTAGTAATGATAATAATAAAATATTTTTCATGGCTTTTATTTAATTTGAACTAAAGTTATAACAAAAAATCCAGTCAAATGACTGGATTTTTTGTTTTGTATTCTGATTAGTAATTCCACATATCAGCTTCTGACTGAATGATAGAATTTCTAATTTTGTGATGTTCTTCTAATTGACCTTTCGCATCATTTGGAATGTAATCATCAATCATTTTCGTTCCATACATTGTTTGAGCTTTGTAAATAATAGAACTAAATCTACGTGCATTTAACATCTCATCGTAAGTAATTGCCGAATTTGAATTGCTTGGATTGAATACAGTTGCATTCACCAAAACGTTACGCGCATCTGGATACCAAATCCAGAATAAATCTACAAAAGCTCCATCAGCAAACTCTGTTCCTAACGATTGCGCATCAGGTCCCATAATTGCTAAACCTAACAAACGATATTTTAATTCTCCTAAACGACGGTCGATGTACCATAGACCTTTCGTTTTTACCATTTTGATATCGTCAGATTTAATTTTATAATTAAAAATAGCAGCTTCATCAGGAGTTTCTCCAGCAGCTTTCATATCGTAGTAATACTGTTGTGTATCTTTCTTCTCATTACGAGCCATAATTTGCTCATAACTCATTTTAGTTTGAAAGTACTCATCGTCGTAAACTTCTCTAATCTTTTTGCTACGAACTCCGTCAACCAATACATCGTATAATGATTTAGAATTTTGCACTAACTCATCACCAGATCTATAATAAGGTTGATTTAGACGCTCATTCAAATCAATTACTTCCCATACAACCTTCGACCATAAAACATCTTTATCTTCGATAAAGCCATATTTCATAGGATCTTGAGCTGTACTTACTGTATCTCCAGCTTCATCAACTCTTGTTTTATTTTCGCGGTCTCTTCTTAACTGTTCTGGTGAAACAGCGTTAAGAACATTTTGCGCCATTGTAAGAGTTGAGAAAAAACTCATTAAACCAAACAAAAGATACTTCATATTTTAAATTTTTACTTTTTAAATTATTGTACTTGAATTGCGATAGATGATGCTTCTCCAGTTACTCCTGAATTTGTACGATATTTAATATCGAACACACCAATTACATCGCCTTTTTTCGCTTTCGAAATTGCTCCAGCCGCTCCTGACATTTTATTTCCAGAAACACGTACTGTTGCTTGACCTGGTACTCTTACATTGAAAGATGTTACTTCACCCGAAATTGGGAATAAGAAATCTGGCCAATCTACACGAATTGTTTGTGCTGCAATTCCATTATCTGGAATAGCTGGACTTGTATTTCCTAAAATTACACCACGTGCTGGTGGAACTGGTTTGATACGGAATGTTTCGCGAACAGATAATGTTTTACCAGAACTTGCTCTCGCAGATGCCGTAAATACGACTTCGCTTCCTCCTCCAGGCGTATAATTCCATTTGTTAGCACCCGCTCCAGAAGGACTTCCAGAAGAAGCGCTCAAACTAACTGGTCCATTCGCTCCATTAATTGTAGCAGAAATAGGGTTAGTAACTCCACGGTAAACTACACGTAAATTATCTGCAACAATAGAACCTCCTGTTGGATCATTCTGAATAACTTCTTTAAACTTAACATCCGATGTTTGCGCTACAACTTGGTAAGTTGATGGTGCAATTTTTACCGTTTTCGTTTGTCCATTTGACACATATGTAATGTTACCTGTTAATTGGTGCATACCAACTGATGATGTATTCAACTTAATAGATGCTTTACCATCTACAACAGCAGCAGAACCAACACTTGTAGAAACAGAACCTTTGATTGAATTATCGTAAGCTCCTAAAACTACATTAAGAACAGCTTCGTCACCTACTTTCACAACACCTGGCGATAAGAATAAACCTTGGAATGCATCCAACTCAATTTTTTCTTCTAATTTACCAGATAATAATGCTCTTACTAAGTTACCTTCTTCTGTACGTGCATCCATTTGCATTTTAGATAAATTCGTTAATGAGGCAACCATTGGTTGATCATAGAATTTTTCTTGCATCCAGCTTTGATTTTTCGTTTTTGGAGTTGTTCCAAAGAATTCGTTGATACGAGCTTCAGCATTTTTAGCATCAGGACTTTGCTTAGCGAAAGTCATTAAGAAATTTCTGAAACCATCAATTTTGTTTGTAAACTCTTGTGCTTTCTCATTTCCTTTATCACCTCCTTTTCCTTTAAAGAATAAAGAAACTACAGGCTCCGTATTAGACAATGCATTGTAATCTGTATCTTCTGATCCAGAAACAAAATCAGCACCAGCTAATTCTTTTTTCAATCCATCGATATAAGCAACAAAATCATTTGTTTGCTTTTTAACTTCTGCAGCATCTGCTTGAGTTTTTGCATAAGTTGGGTCGTCCTTCGCTTTTAGATCAATTTGACCATAGAAGGTATCGTTATTTGTTTTCGTTAAAGTCGTTGTTGACTCTAAAGAAGTATTTATCGTTTCGAAAGATCTCAACACCTCACGATCCACGTTCAAAGCCATCATTGCAATGAACACGAGATACATCAGGTTGATCATCTTCTGACGTCCGGTTAGTCTACCACCTCCTGCCATAATAATTTATAGAATTAATGAATAATTAGTTTAATTTATCGTGCAATGATTAGTTGTTTTTCATTGCAGAAAGCATACCTCCGTATACTTTGTTTAATGCATTAATGTTAGCAGAAAGCTCTTGCATTTCTTTCAAGAATTGCTCTGAACTACCTGAAGATTTTTGCATTTCTTCGATAAATTGTTTATTTAATTCTACTTGTTTTTGGCTATTAACGATTTGCTCAGCATAAACAGCATTTAATTGACTGATGTTAGTTGATGCTTTTGCAATTTCGTTGCTATATTGTTCTGTTGAAGCGACAGCAGATGTTGTTGTATTTAATTCGTTAACAGCTGAACCAAATTTGTCTAAAGAACCACGTAATCTTTCGAAAACTTCTTTGTCTAATTTAGCATCTGCTAATACTTTGTCTAACTCAGCAGTTAAGTTATTTCCTGCAGTTGCAACAGCAGCAGTTTTTCTTTGTACTGGCTCTCCGCTTAATAATTCTGGATAAGCTTTTTCCCATTCGTAGCTTCCTTCTGGTTTATCAAAAAATGCTGAATATAAGAAAACGAATGCTTCAGCTACTAATCCGATTGTTAAGATTAAATTGGCTGATATTGGTCCTAAATTAGTGTGTGTAATTTTACATAATGCCCCGATAATTACTACTGCGGCAAAGAAATTATACAAAAAATTTGTAAGAAGTTCTTGTTTTGAAGCTTGTACTGCCATAAGAGTGCTTTTTATTAAATTATTTTATTAATAGGTTATTTGGTTTTTCTAAAATTTACTTTTGATCCTTCTGGGAAAGATTGTACTGTACGGAATCCGATGAAACTTCTTGCAGAATCTTTGTGTTCCCAATCGCGAGATGATACCATCAATAAGTATCCAACATCTTTCCAAGATCCTCCTCTAACACTTCTGTTTACTTCTCCAGACATTGTAATTGACGGATTAAGTGATGAAGACATTGTGTAAGATGATCTGTTGTAAGGAGAACTTGTCCACTCAGCTACGTTACCAGACATATCATACAATCCGTATCCATTCGCTTTGAATGTTTTTACAGGAG
>NZ_DLOC01000024.1:0-4944 GCF_002478465.1 Empedobacter sp. UBA7494 | reverse complement strand
CATTTTTTCAGGACGTTACAATTTTATCTAGCTAATCCTGGTTGGATATCCAGAAATTCCTTCAATAACAATTTTCGGATTACGTTTCAATAAAACAATTAATTGTCTTAATTTTTCTGCATTATAATCTTCATTAAACATATCATCGTGCATTAAAATTACCAAATGATTTTTTTTGAATGTTTTATTTTGATCCAAACGATGTACAATTCCTTCATAAATTTTTTCAGGTGAAGAAAGCTGATGTGTTGCAGATTTTTTTCCACTTCTTTCCCATTCATAATCCCAGCCATAGATATAGTATTGATTTTTAGCCAATAAATCAGCTGCTGGAATTGCATTTTTTACTGGATCGTCTTTTTTGCGTTTGTTCAAACGCCATGTATTACGTGCAGGTAAACGAACCCAACGAGAATGTATGTCTAATACCACCTCATTTTTGCGAATATCTTCATAAACATTTTCTGGAACACTGTAAAAAGCTTTGTATTTGTTACGCGCATGCGAAAAAGTATGGTTAGCAATTTCTACATTTGGATTAGCTTTATAATCTTCTACATGTTGTTTCAAATCTTTCGTAAAAGCATTAAAACCAACTAAGAAAACCGTTCCTTTTACATTTTCTTCGGTTAATATTTTATTGATATTTTTACTTCCTTTATATGGACCATCGTCAAAAGTTAGGTAAACATATTGTTTTGTCGAATCAATAGGATTTTTCCTTTCTTCTTTTGCAATAGTATCTAATTTCAAAACTGAAGAGTCAACTTTTACCGTATAAATAGAATCAACATCATTCTGCAAAATTTCTTTTGGTTCAGAAGAAGTTGTTGTTTGATTTTGAATAGGATTATTTTCGTTTTTACAAGAAAAAACAAAAAGTAAAGTTCCAATTGCAAGAAAGCTTTTTAGATGTTTGTTGATAGCTAACATTGATTGTTTAGGTTTTGTGCGAAATTAATAATTTAATCTGATTTGAAATGTTAAATGATTGATGTTATTTGTCAGATTATTAAGCGTTTACGTTTTTTGATTGTTGTAAATATTGCTTAATAACTTGAATTACACCATCTTCATCGTTAGAAGGTGCTTTAAAATTTGCTACTTCTTTTACATTTGGATGCGCATTTTCCATTGCAAAACTATATTTTGCCAAATGTAACATCTCCAAATCATTCATAAAATCCCCAAAAACAATGATTTCTTCAGAAGAAATATCCAATTTATTCATCAAAGTGTGTAATGCAACTCCTTTGTTCGATTTTTTGTTCATTACATCTAACCATACTTCTCCAGAAACCACAACTTTTAATCCATATTTTTCAAAATCAACTAATTTTGGAAATACATTAAATTCTGTTCCATCAGCATGATTTACTGCAATTTTAATAAATTGTTCATTTTTGATTTTAGTTAAATCATTAACCCAAATATTTTTGTCATAATAATTTTTAAAATATTCTAAAAAAATTTCATCTTTCGATTCCACATAAGCTGCATTTTTACCAGCCAAAACAATATTTGCACCTTCTATTTTACGCACTTCTTCTACGATTTCTTTTACAACAGACCAATCCAATTCGTCAACAAAAATTTCTTCACCTTTGTAGGTCACATAGGTTCCGTTTTCAGCAATAATCGCCAATTCATCTTTTATGTTTTCAAAATAAGAAATGATACTATAATATTGACGACCACTTGCAGGTACAAATGTGATGTTGTTTTCTTTTAATTCTTCGTAAATTTTATTGAATTCTGGACTTAATGAATGATCAGAACGCAACAAAGTTCCATCCAAATCTGTCACGATTAATTTTATATTTTGCATGGATTTTTTCTTAAATAAAAAAAGGTCTCATAATTGAGACCTCAAAGTTAATTATAAATTTTTGTTTTGTTCTTCCGCGTCACCAACCATATTTCGGACAATTCCTGGATTCGAATGTTTTTTCTTCATTTTCAAATTTAAGAATTCGACTAAAACAGAGAATCCCATAGCAAAATAAATGTATCCTTTCGAAATGTGTTGATCAAATCCTTCTGCTAATAACGAAACACCGATTAATAATAAGAATGATAAAGCTAACATTTTAACCGTTGGATGATCGTTCACAAATTTAGAAACCGCACTTGCTGAAAGCATCATAACTGCAACAGCAATAATTACAGCCGCAATCATAACTTCGATATGTTCTGCCATACCAACTGCTGTAATCACAGAATCTAATGAGAAAACAATGTCTAAAATTAAGATTTGTACAATAGTTCCTGCAAAAGAATGTACTTTCACTTTTCCTTCAGTTTCTTCAACACCTTCTATTTTGTGGTGAATTTCTACAGTCGATTTATAAATCAAGAATAATCCTCCGATTAATAAAATCAAATCTCGACCAGAGATAGCTAATTTTTCTAACCATTCGGTTGAAGTAATGCCAATCCATTCGCCGATATTGAATAGAGGAGTGGTAAGACTCATCACCCAACTTAACGAGAATAAAAGGATTACACGTGTAAACATGGCTAAAAATAAACCAAGCTGTTGTGCTTTCTTTTGTTGATGCGCAGGTAATTTTCCTGACAAAATAGAGATAAAAACAATATTATCAATCCCTAAAACGATTTCTAACATTGTTAATGTAAATAATGCAACTAATGCATCTGGTTGTAAAAAAATACTAAAATCCATCGATTAATTTTGAAGTTTCGAAAATACAACGAAGAATAACAATTAAAGTTTGAGTAATAATTATTTGATGTTAATTTAACATTAGAACTTATACAAAATTATTTACAGATTAAATCAATTAAATCAATTAAATCAATTAAATCGTTTTAGCAATATAGAATTAAACTCTACTTTTGCGAAAAAGGCTTAGAATGATTTCAAAGGTTCAACTTCGGTTGCAGTTTCTCGTACTTCTTTGGGGATTTACAGGAGTTTTCGGAAAATTAGTCACAATGAGTGCGTTACCAATGGTTTGGTATCGTGTTCTTATTGCGGCTATTGCGGTTTTTATTTACATGAAATTCAGAAAAATGGATTTCAAAGTGACTAAAAACGAATTATTGAGATTACTTGCTATCGGTGGAATTGTCGGAATACATTGGTTTACATTTTATTTGTCGATCAAACTTTCTAATATCTCAATTGCGTTGAGTACATTATCGATGGGCGCGCTTTTTAGTGCGATTTTAGAACCTATTTTCTTTAAACGAAAAATTAATCTGCTCGAAATTATTCTTGCCATAATCGTTTCTGCTTGTGTAGCTGTTATTTTTAATGCATCGCCAGAAGATTATAAATTAGGAATTATCATCGGTATTCTATGTAGTTTCCTTTCCGCATTGTTTGCAGTTCTTAATTCGAGATTACCAAAATCAATCAAACCGACTAAAGTTACTTTATACGAAATGATTGGTGGAGTGATCACGCTTTCGGTGGTGATGATTCTTTTTCAACCAGAAGCTATTTCTGAAGTTGTAAATATCAGTTGGTCAAACTTAGGATGGCTGACGTTGCTTGGCGTCATTTTTACAGCTTTTGCACAAATAGAATCAGTTGATTTACTGAAACATGTAAGTGCTTTTACGTTGATGCTGAACGTAAATTTAGAACCAGTTTATGGCATCATTTTGGCAAGTCTTATTTTTGGAGATTCAGAACATATGAATCCTATATTTTATATTGCTACAGGGGTAATGGTACTTTCTATCATTATGAACGGAATATTAAAAACAAGATTTTCTAAATAATTTATTGTCAAAAAGACGCATTTGTTTTAAAGAATGCTTATCATTTAATATCTTTGCTTCAATTGAAAAGTAAACCATAATCACATGATACACTCTATTATTACAGGTGTTGGGCATTATGTTCCCGAAAGAGTTGTTACAAACTTTGATTTAGCTGAGGTGATGGACACCAATGACGAATGGATTCAGGAACGTACAGGGATTGTCGAAAGAAGACATATCGAGCCAGGTTCTAAGATTTCGTCTACAGATTTGGGTGTTATTGCGGCTAAAAATGCGTTAGAAGATGCAGGAATCACTGCTCAAGATATCGATTTTATCTTATTTGCTACTTTATCTCCCGATTACTATTTCCCTGGAAATGGTGTGTTGGTACAAAAAGAGTTAGGTTGTCGTACGATTGGGGCAATGGATATTCGTAATCAATGTTCTGGTTTTGTGTATGCGTTATCAACTGCTGATGCTTTTATCAAGGCTGGTGTTTACAAAAATATTTTGGTGATTGGAGCAGAAGTTCATTCATTCGGATTGGATATGTCGGATGAAGGTCGTGGTGTTTCAGTAATTTTTGGAGATGGAGCAGGAGCGGTAATTGTTTCGGCATCGGAAGAAGAAGGACGTGGAATTTTATCGACGAATTTACATTCTGAAGGAGAATTTGCTGAAGAATTAGCAGTTACTTTCCCAGGAACAAAAACAGGTTGGTCGGATGAATTATTGAAAGAAGGAAACACTTTAACTAAAAAAGAAATTTATCCATATATGAATGGAAACTATGTTTTCAAACATGCGGTAACTCGTTTTCCTGAATCAATTATCGAAGCTTTATCGGCTGCAAATAAAAAGCCAGAAGATTTAGATTTATTTATTCCACATCAAGCGAATTTGCGTATTTCTCAATTTGTACAAAAACAATTGGGATTACCAGATGAGAAAGTTTATAACAACATTATGCGTTACGGAAATACTACGGCAGCATCTATTCCTATTGCATTGAGTGAAGCAAAACAAGAAGGTAAAATCAAAAAAGGTGACTTAGTAATGATGACAGCTTTTGGAGCAGGATTTACATGGGGCTCTGTTTTGATGAACTGGTAAGTAAGTTTGAATTTAGATTTACAAATTGTCCCGTCCTGAAATAGCGATACAAAAAAGAAATCGTTATTATGGAAGTGTAAATCGTCAGCAAAA
>NZ_DLOC01000094.1:0-30414 GCF_002478465.1 Empedobacter sp. UBA7494 | reverse complement strand
GATTGCGAGCAGTTACGGAAGAAATCTTTACTGATTTGATGTATAACATTAAAGATTTACCAGAAAAAGTTATAATATAATCTATTGTATAGTAACTTATTAATAAATATTTTTATATTTGTAATGAAATTATTCTTTAATTTTAAAAGAAACCAACCAAAATAACATAATTTATGAAAAAGAATCTACTTGCTTTATTCGCATTAGGTGCGATATATAGCGCTTCTGCGCAAGATACATATATCAAAGACGCTGTAATAGTCAAAGTTAATCCAAACACTCTTTTTTACAACGGAGGCAATGTTAGTGTTGCCACAGATGCTTCTACTACTACAGCTACAACTGAAAAAATAATTAACCAAGGGAATATTCAAATTCAAGGTGGTTTTAGTAATGCTAATACGACTGGAAAAAACTTCGTGAATAAATATACAAGTTCGACTTCTTATGGTCAATTAATTATTAAAGACGCTGCTGATGTAAAAGGAAAAGTAGCTATTGAGAGATCTGTTCCTGATTTAACAAATGATGAATATATTATCTCGTTACCATACAAAAATACATTAGCTAAAGATGTTATAAATTCTATGACTGGAGGTAATTTCTTCTCAGGAAATTGTGCCATTAATGTAGATTGTGGTTCTGATAAAAGATATACTCAATCTCTTTTTGTATGGGATGTTGAAGAAACAGAATATGATGCTGTAGACAATAATTACACTATTGCTCCAGAACGTAGATATTTATTAAATTTAAGAAATGGAACTAATGTAAAGTCTACAATTAATTCTTTAGGTGCTGTTAGTTCGTTAGTATTTGCAGGTATTCCTAATAACAATCAAACAAACTATACTCTAAAAAGTGGATTAAAAGGAAAAACTTCTGATTTTGCAAATCTTGCTTGGAAAGATTGGAAAAATAGAATCAATAATTATGCAGAGTCTTATGATTCATATATTGGAAACCAAACAGGTACTAAATATGATAATGATAAATTATTTGGAAAAAATTTACATCGTTTAGGAAATCCTTTTACATCTAATTTAGATTTATCAAATATTAATTCTGGAGCTTCATGGATTACATTTGCTACAACTGCTGGATCAAATCAATCACCAGCAAATGCTTGGGGGGCATTAAGATTTAGAGTATTCAAGGTAGCTAATGATTACATAATTAAATGGAATAGTAACTCAGGAAACACTAGTACAGGAAACACAACTGCTCTTAGTGCTTATTTAATGAAGGATAATACAACTAGTAAATATTTTTGGACAGGAAGCCCCGAAGCATTATTGGTAAAGCCTTATGAATCATTTTACGTAGACTATAATGTTATTAGTCCATCAGGAAATGGATCACTTATTATTGATGCTAAGGTTAATTTAAGCGATTATCAAAAAACTTTTATTAATGGATATACTTTTTCAGGTACTGGTACATATTCTAAATCAGCAAATACAGCTAATGTAGAGTCTGATATTTTACATAATGAAAAATTAAAAGAAAATGGATTAGTTACAGATTTTGATTTTACACAATTGGAATTGTATTTGAGTAAAGATAACCAATTACAAGGAAATGCTGCCTATTTGTTAAATGCCAACTTTATGACTACTGGCTCTTCTAATCCTGCTAAAATTACTAATCCTATTTTTTTCTATGAAGAAGACAAAGAAGGAAATGTATTGTTAGATTCTCAAACATTAACTAATCAATTCAATAATGAAGATTATATCGGTAAACCTCTGAGAATAGGTTTTTATAATTTAGAAAATGGTAAAAATTATCGTTTAAATTTAAATCTTTATGAATATTCTATCTTAAATAAAGTAAAAAATTTAAATGTAGGAAAATACTATTTATATGATAATGTCACAAAAAAAGCCATAAATGTTAGTGAGGCTACTGAATTAAGTTTTGTTGCTGATGATAAAATTAACGAACGTTTTGAGTTTTATTGGAATGAACTTCCAACTACGTTAGGAACAAGTGATTTGAATAGAACTGACGCTACATTTCTTTATACAAATAATGGAAGTCAGTATGTTAGATTTGAAGATAAAAATACAACAGCAGATATTTCAATTTTTGATTTAACAGGTCGTCAAATATTTTATAAAACAAATATTATGACAAATATTGATTATAAGCTTAATCTAACAAATATACCTACTATGTATGTTGTTAAAATAACATATAAAGATGGTAAAGTAGTAACGAAGAAAACCATTAACAAATAACCTAGCTATGAAGAAACATTTAAATAAATTATTCTTAATTATACTTTTTTTTAGTTATTCTAAGGTAATAAAGGCTGCTGATCCTTGTCCACCAGATATGCCAGATTGTGAAACTAGCGATGGAGGTGGAATTGAAGGAGGTGGAACTGGAAATAGAAAAGTTCCGATTGATGATTATGCGCCTATTTTAATCGTTACAGCTGTAACAATTGCAGGCTATTTTTCCTACAGACAAAGACAAGTTATTAAAAAATAAATTCATACTTTTAAACCTCAATCTATTCGATTGAGGTTTTTTTTATTATATCAAACAAACTATGAAAAATAAATTTATACTACCGCTTGTTGTTTTAGGAAGCTCTGTTTTTGGACAGTTTAATGTTTCTGGGCAAATAGAAAATTATGTAAACAAACCTGTTTTGGTTAAAATTTTCGAGAATGCTGAAATGAAATTAATCAACAATGCGATTACTGACAATAATGGAAATTTCTCTGTAAAAGTTCCGAAAGCATACAATGGTTTTGTACGTATTGATTTACCAACTGGAGAAAATCTTTCGTTATTAACAGATAACAAAAATCTAAAATTCAAAACGGTAAGTGGACAAGAAATGTCTTCTAAGCTTGAAATTTTAGAGGGAAATACACAAAAAGAATACAATAAAGTTTTAGCTCTTCAACCATTAAATGAAATTCAGAACCAAGTTTTTCCTTATTTAATGCAAATGTATAAACCGACTGACGAGTTTTATACAGCAATGGTAAAAGAAGATAAACGAATAAAAGAGTTGAAACGTAACGAAAATTTCTCACCATTAATTACCTATATTAATGAGTTGAATGATTTGAAACAAAAAGCTCAAACAAATAAAGATACTGAAACCCTAAATGAAATTGTAAATCATTTTGTAAAAGATGATGTACGATTGGAGCAATCTGGAATCTTTAATGATTTAGTTTTTGCTTATATTAATGGAAAATTAGCTGTTGCTAACAATCAAGATGTAGAAGGAAATTTAATTGCTGCTACAGACGAAATTTTGGTTAAAACAGATATCAAAACAACAAGAGGTCAAAATGTATTGACAACTATCTTAAACTTTGTTCCTGAAAAAGAATATGCAAATTTTCATAAAAAATACGTAGATAAAGTAAAAGGTTTGACTTCTAACGTAACAGATCAATTGAAAAAGAAAGTAGGACAAAGCGCTTCTATGCAAGCAGGAAGCAAAGTTCCGAATATCACCTTTCCTCAACCTGTTAATGGAAAAAAATCATTGTATGATATCAAAGCAGATCAAAAATTAATTGTTTTCTGGGCTTCTTGGTGTCCTGCTTGTCAACAAGAAATCCCGCATATTAAAGAGTTTTACAAGAACTTTAAATCAAAAGGCGGAGAAATTGTTGCTATTTCTTTAGACTACGATCAAACAGCGTTTAATAGCGCTACAAAGGATTTACCTTGGTACAATTATACTGATCTTTTGAGATGGGATTCACCAATCGCAGCTGAGTTTGGAATAGAGTCTACTCCTACTCTAATCTTGGTTGATAAAGACAATAAATTAATTAAGAAAGTTCATCATATTTCTGAGTTAGAAGTATCGAAATAATAACGAAAAAGCTACATTGAAAATCAATGTAGCTTTTTTTATTTTATTGAATTATTTTCTAAATAAATCCTTGACTGTTTTTGTAATGAATGATTAGGAAAATTCCAATCAGAATTGTGAATCCCCATAACGAACTTCCTCCGTAACTGAAAAACGGTAACGGAATACCAACCGTTGGGAAAAGCCCAATTACCATTGCAATATTGATAAAGAAGTGGAAAAATAAAATAGAGGCGACTGCATATCCATAAAATCGTGCAAATCTATTTTTTTGGATTTCGGCTAAGAAAAATAATCGTCCTACGAAAACCGCATAAACAATCACCAAAGCCGTACTACCAATGAATCCCCACTCTTCTCCAACTGTTGTAAAAATATAATCGGTTTGTTGTTCTGGCACAAATCTTCCTTTTTTAATAGTTCCTTGATTGTAACCTTTTCCATATAATTCGCCCGAACCAATCGCTGTTTTTGCATACAATAAATTATATCCTGAAGTATCGCGGTATTTTGCTTCTCCTTCATACAAAACCATCACACGCTCTTTTTGGTGTTTCGGTAACTTCTCAAAAATGATCGGAGAAATAAAGCTAACCGTACTTGCAAATAATAACAACACAATAGACGCAATAATACTAAAATTCAGAACATTTGCAGCTAATCCAGATTGTGTTTTGAATGGTGAATCATTAATTTCTTTTTGTTCGGTTAATTTTAAAATTAAAACTGGAATAATTGATATAAAGAATCCTATTAAACCAAAGAAAGTTGTATTAAAAAATATCGGTTCTGAGAAAAATAAGGAACGCATTGGGAATAAATGTCCGAAAGATTCTCTTGTTGTTTCTGATAAATCTTCAACTAAATAACAAATTCCAATCAATAATAAAAAGAAAATTGATAAACCGATTAAAACACCATGCATCGCATCAACAACATTCTGATTATAATTGAAAGCTAAGATTAATAACGCAATTGTCAGAATTATAAATCCAAAAACTAATAAAACATAAAAAGGAATTTGTACAATCGAAATCAAGAAAATGATTAATAATATGATTGGCGCTAAAATTATCCACGGATTAAGTCCTTCTCTGTACAACGCAATACTTAATGAACAGAAAATAATTACTGAACCTAAATCGGGTTGTAAAAGAATTAAAACTACTGGTATTGCAATAATCAACAATATTTTTCCTATAAAACCTAAGTCTTTTAGATTAGCGTTTGAATGATTGATAAAATTAGCAATCAACAAAGCTGTTCCAATCTTCGCAAATTCGGCTGGTTGCAAACTCAGAGGACCAAAACGATACCAAGCTTTTGCACCATTAATTTCCTTTCCCACAATCAAAACTCCAACGAGCAAAACGAGGGAAATGATATAAAAGACAGGACTATAAATTTCGAAGAAATTACGATTGTTTCCGCTCGCAATTATCAAAATCAATATCATCACCATTCCAAGTCCAAACCAAATTAGCTGTTTTACACCTAAATCTGGATTGACACTATACACATTCATAATCCCGAAAGTTACTATCAGAAACCCTAGGATCAGTACGGTCCAATCAATTCCTTTTAGTAATCTGCTTTGGCTCATGTTTTAGTTTTGTTGAATCTTTTTTTAATTTTAAACTATCTATTTTACTTCCGATCGAATCCTTTTTTACTGGTTCTACGTATAATCCTTTTCTTTTTAGATAATCTATCCATTGACGACGATATTCGCCTTGTAAATTACCATTTTTCATACGTTGCACTAACGCAGGACGTTTTATTGTATCTGTTACATACAATTCAGCAATCAAACTCGCCATTGGTCCAGCATAAGTTGTACCCCAAGAACCATTCTCTACAATTGCAGCAATCGCAATTTTTGGTTTATCTGCTGGAGCAAACAATACAAATAATGAGTGATCTTGTCCATGAGAATTTTGAGAAGTTCCGGTTTTACCAAATTGTACAAAAGAACTTGTATCAAAACTACGAGCTGTACCCATTGTAAATACATTACGCATTCCGCGTTGAATGATGTCAAAATGTTTTGGATCAACCAATGTATTTTTTTTCACCATATAGGTAGAATCTGTCAATGGTTTTCCATCAATACTATGTACAATATGCGGTGTATAGAAAAATCCTTTATTAGCAATAATTGCTGTATAATTAGCCATTTGTAGCGGAGTTGTATTAATATCTCCTTGTCCCATACCATTAAAAATAATACGGTAAGGATTCCAAACACCTTCTCCAAAACGATTGTCGTAAAACTCAGCTGTCGGAATAAGACCTTTGCTACCAACAGGTAAATCTGTTCCCATAAATTTTCCTAATCCGAAACTATTCAAAATGGAAGCCCATTCATTAATTCCTACACTATAATCGTTTGGATCTTTACGAACAATATCTCGGTAAGCCTCTGAGAAAAAGTTATTACACGATTTTCCAATCGCATGTTCTAGACCTTGTGGTGTATAATACATTCCACAGTGACAACCAATATGCATACGTCCATAACGGAAACCATGTTTACAAACATACGTTGTCTTTTCTGTCATCGTTCCCATTTGTAAACCAGCCAAAGCCGTTACCATTTTGAATGTAGAACCAGGAGGATAAGTTCCTTGTAAGGCTCTATCATAAGTTGGACGAGCAATAGAATCATTAATTAATGCACTTCTCAACTTTGTATTCAAATAATCATTTGGATTAATTGTAGGTGCAGATGCTAAAGCCAAAATTTCACCATTATTAGGATCAAGTGCGACAATTGCCCCACGCTTATTTTGAAGCATTTGTTCTGCCAATTCTTGCAAACGATAATCAATTGTTAAATGAACTGTTTTTCCACTTTTTACAGGTCTATCATAATCTCCGTTTTTATATGGACCAACAACGTTCATTGTTCGATCTACAATCCAGTTTTTTACACCTTTTACTCCACGCAAATCTTTTTCATACGATTTCTCAACTCCGGCAATTCCTACTAAATCTCCAGGTTGATAATAGGTAGAATCTGTTTTGATATAGGATTGATTGGCCTCATTTATATAGCCCAATATATTTCCTGCAGAATTTACCATGTACTTACGTTCAGGACGTTTGATGATACTAAACGCTGGATACAAATATAATTGCTCTTGCATACGAGCAAAATTCTCGCGCGAAATATTCTTTAAAAAAGGATATGGAGATAATTTTTTGTAATCTTTTGCAGTTACAATTTTATCTAAAATAGAATCAAATTGTTGTGTAGAAATTCCAATCATTTTAGAGAATTTAGGCTTATCAAAACCATTCATATATTCTCCATAACTGTCAATTAATTTTCCTGGAATAACATCTAATTCGTACGAATAGGTATTACTCACCAACAATTTTCCGTTTCGATCAAGAATATCACCACGATTGGGATAAATGATTTCTTGCTTGATCGACGTATTAAATGCATTTAACGTATAACGATCTGTAAATAATTGCAAATACGCTAAACGTCCTATAAATAGAAACACTATAAACAGGATGAGTGCATAAACAACCATCAACTTTTTCATACTCCAACTTTATTTTTAAATAAAATTTTATAAATAAAGACAAACACAAAAGTTATTCCCGAATTGATTAATGCTTTTAGCATCAAAGGTCCAATTCCTGATGGTTTAAAATTCTCAAGAAGTAATAAAATAATATGATGTGCAAGAATTAGAATAATTAAATAAAATAACCATTGCGCAAAACTAAACGAATTGAAAGAGAAAAATTCCATTTCGTAATCTTGTTTTCCTGCCAAAAGTTTGATAATTGGATTTCTAAGAAATGCGATAAGTGTTAATGCGAAAGCATGAATTCCACCTGTATATTCGAAAATATCTATCATTAATCCTAACATAAATGATAAGATTAATAAGGCATATTTATTTTGATAAGGCGGATAAAATAATACAAATACAATATAGATATATGGTTGATAACTTCCTAAAAAGTTGATGTGATTGAACACAAAAACTTGTAGCAAAGCTAAAACGATAATCTTGATAATATTGATTAAAAAATCTTTATTGAACATTCTTTGGACTTGTTATTGTATCTGATTTTTCTACTTGTTGAATTTCAACTTTATTAAGGTTTGTGACCACATAAGCTTGTGCTAAATTGGCGAAATCTTGTTTCAATCTTACTTGAACTTTCATTTCTCCCGTTTCATCAATTCCTTTGCTTACAACTTTACCTATAATAATTCCTTCTGGGAAAACTGGCGATTTACCATCCGTTTCGATGATATCACCTTTTTTCACTTCGATGTATTTCGGAATTTCATATAACTGGACAAAACGAGGATCTTTTCCATCCCATTTCACTGTCCCGAAATATTGATTTCCTTTGATACGCGCATTGATATTGATATCCTTGTTTAACAACGAAATTGCACGAGAATAATTTTTTCCTGCAAAAGTTACAATACCAATTACACCATTATTTGTAATGATTCCGTCACCTTTTTCTATTCCGTCATTTGTTCCTTTATCAATCGTCAAAAGGTTTTGCGTTTTGATAATCGAGTTGTTTACAATCTCAGCAGGTACAAAAGAATATGTTTGATGATAACCTAGGGTATCCGATTTGTAAAACTTTTTAGTTTTCGCATCTTTAATCCCTAAATGCACCAATTGTTCACGCAAAAAGGCATTTTCGTCCATCAAATCTTTATTGGTACTCGGTAAATGAATAAAGTTTGTCACCTTTGCAATTTTATCATCCACATAACCTGTAAACGAAGTACTTGCAGAGGCAAGAATAGTTTCGTGATAAATATTTTTCTTAAATACAAGAAACAACGCAATTAACTCTAAAAAGACAAAAATTAATAGCATTCCATTTCTTCTAATGGCATTCAGAATATATTGCATTGCTCTTTACTCTTCTATTTCATTAAGAAAGTGAATTTATCTATATTTTTAAGTGCAATACCTGTTCCACGAACAACAGCACGTAAAGGATCATCAGCCAAGAAAACTGGTAAACCTGTTTTTTTTGAAATACGTTGATCTAAACCTCTCAACATAGCTCCACCACCAGCCATATAGATACCAGTGTTGTAAATATCTGCAGCTAATTCTGGAGGTGTTTGAGATAACGTTTCCATTACACCATCTTCGATACGTAAAATTGATTTGTCTAATGCACGTGCAATTTCACGGTAGTTTACAGTAATCTCTTTTGGTTTTCCTGTAATCAAATCACGTCCTTGTACTGGCATATCATCTGGTGCATGCTCTAATTCTTCTACAGCAGCACCAACTTCAATTTTAACACGCTCGGCTGTTCTTTCTCCGATATATAAATTATGATGGGTTCTTAAGTAATATGCAATATCATTTGTAAAAACATCACCTGCAATTTTCACAGATTTGTCACAAACAATACCACCTAATGCAACAACAGCAATTTCAGTTGTACCACCACCTATATCAATAATCATGTTACCTTTAGGTTGAGTGATATCAATTCCAACTCCTATCGCAGCAGCCATTGGTTCGTAAATAAGACGAACATCTTTAGCATTAACACGTGCACAAGAATCTTTTACGGCACGTTTTTCAACTTCTGTAATTCCAGAAGGAATACAAATCACCATTCGCAATGAAGGTGAAAATAATTTTCCTTGAATTCCAGGAATTTTCTTGATGAACTCTGTCAACATGAATTCTGAAGCTTCAAAATCTGCAATTACTCCGTCTTTCAAAGGACGAATTGTTTTTATATCATCATGCGTTTTACCTTGCATGTGTTTTGCTTGTTCTCCAACAGCAATAACTTTATTTGTTCTTCTATGTATAGCGACGATAGATGGACTATCTACTACAACTTTATTATTGTGGATAATTAAAGTGTTAGCAGTCCCCAAGTCAATCGCAATTTCTTGCGTGAAAAAATCAAATAATCCCATCGTTGATTATGTCTCAGTATTATTAAAAATGAATGTACAAAAGTATAATAAATTTAGATGATTATAAAAGAGAATTTAATTTTATTATCAACTAAATATTTTTACTAAAATAGTAAGATTTTAACAATAAAAAAGGGTTAAAAATATTTTAACCCTTTTTTATGATTTTTATTGAATTTGAATATCGTAAGGTAGCCTAACTTGAACACCTTTTTGCTCATTCATCATCTTTATTTCTTTGTAAATTCGGATTCCGTCCGAACCTAATTCTTTTGCAATTGCTGCCTCAGTATTTTTTCCTTGAAGATTATCCATAAATTCTTCAAAAGAATCTTTTCTTTTTGGATAATTTTCTGTCGAATATTTTTCTATTTTAGCCAATTTAGCTGCTTCTTTTATCGCTGTATCTAAACTTCCAAAATCATCTACCAAACCAATTTGTTTTGCGCGAGTTCCAGACCAAACACGTCCTTCTCCTATTTTGTCAACTTGCTCATACGTTAACTTTCTATTTGTAGCAACGTGGTTTACGAATTTTCCATAAATCAATACGATTGATTTTTGCATCGTATTTTTTGCTGTTGGTGATAATGGTGTTGTCAAAGATTTTAACTGATCTGCATTTGCATTCGTTTTTACTTCATCAAAATCTAATCCGAAATTATTGAATAATTTTTGCGCATTTGGGATCATTCCGAAAACTCCAATCGAACCAGTAATTGTATTTGGTTGAGCATAAATTTTGTCAGAAGCTTGTGCAATGTAATATCCACCAGATGCTGCAACATCACCAAAAGAAACTACGATTGGCATTTTTGTTTTCAATTGCATCAATTCATATAAAATTTCTTCTGATGCATTTGCGCTACCTCCAGGAGAATTTACACGTAAAACTAAAGCTTTGATTTTATCGTTTTGACTGATTTTGCGAATCGCATCCACATAAGTCTTCGATTGAATACCATCAAAACCATCCCCTTCAGTAATTGTTCCAGATGCATATAAGACTGCAATTTTATCTTTTTCAGATTTATCTGATAAGGTTTCAAAATAATCTTCTACTTTTATGGTATGTTTTTCAAGAACTTCAAAATCAGTTTTTGATTTTTCTTCTTTCAGACCAAGTTTTGTGAATAACATTTTTTGATATTCATTTTCTTGTGCCAATACATCATAAATCTTATTTTCTTTTCCTGTTTCTGGGATGAAAGCATACAAACTATCTGTTACTGTAGTGAATTGTTCAGGAGAAATTTTACGCGATTTTGTAATCGAGTTTGAAACATTACCCCACACATCATTCAATAATTCTGACAATTGTAATCGATTCTCATCAGACATATTTGTTCTCATATAAGGCTCTACTGCACTCTTAAATTGTCCGTGACGAATCACCTGAAAATCTACACCATATTTATCTCCTGCATTCTTGAAGAACATAATATTAGAACTTAAACCTTGTAATAAAGTTCCTCCCAAAGGATTTTGATAAATTTTATCAGACACACTACTTATATAATATGACAGCTGACTTCCTGAATTAGAATATGAATACACAAATTTTCCAGATTTCTTAAAATCTTCTAGTGCATTACGAATATCAGTCGCTTGCGTAGCTCCACCAGAAAATTTATCCAATTTCAGACTAATTCCTTTTATTTTATCATCATTCTTCGCTTCTTCAATTGAATGAATAATATCTTGTAAAAAAACATTTGGACTTTCTGACATATCAAAAATAGAAACGGAACGATCCATATCACTTTCCATAATTGGATCTTCCAACGAAATTTCTAAAACAGAACCATCTTTCACACTTTTTGTTGGAGCAGATAATGCTGAAACAAATATCAACACGAAAAGTAGTATGACAAATACACTAATCGTTAATAGATTTCCTATGATTGTTGAGAATACTCTCCCGAAAAAGTTTTTCATTTTTAATTTATTATTACTTTTGCTCTATATGTCGCAAAATATAGTCATTTTGTTACTCGGTACAAACTTAGGTGACAAAAAAAATAATTTAGAAATCGCTAAAAACCTTATAAACAAAGAGGTAGGTAAAATAAATAAAGAATCAAATATTCTTGAAAATAAAGCTGAAGGATTTACTACAGATCATTTATTCTTAAATCAGAAAATAGAAATCAATACAAGTTATTCTCCATTTGAGGTTTTGAAAAAAATTAAAGATATCGAACAAAAAATGGGAAGAATCTATTCTAAACCCAAAGAAAATGAAAGTTACGTTGATCGCTTAATAGATATTGATATATTATTCTATAATAAACTTTTAATCAATTGTAATTACTTAAAAATTCCTCATCCTCAGAACTATTCTAGAGATTTTATCAAAAGTTTATATTTTTATTAAGATATTAACTATTAATTCATTAGTTTTGTAAAATTATATTAAGATATGCTTTATATTAGTTATAAAAATAATTCTAACCTATGAAAAAACTTTTATCTTTATTAATCTTAGGTGCTGCGGCTTGTGCTAGTGCACAGACCAAGTACGATGAAAAACCATTCAACAACAGTAAAAAAGAATTTAATGATTGGTCTATTTCTGCTTTTGGAGGATTGAACGCATTACAAAATACAGACTTAGTATCTTGGATGGGCGGAGGATACTTTACTCCTGGATATGATTTTCAATTTCAAGTCAATAAACAAATCTCTCATGCTTTTGGTCTAAGCTTACAATATCAATTAGGACAAACGAGACAAAAAGGAACCATATATGACAATACCCCTTGGGGAAATGCTTATCAAGGAAAAGCTCATGGAAAAACAAAATATAATGGAATTTCTGTTTTAGCTGATATTAACGCATCTAATCTATTAAGAAGAGTAGATAATAAAACTGAATTTAAATGGGCTATGCATTTATATGGAGGTTTTGGTATATTAGGCTTTAAAGCTTATAGACAACATTTTTATGGATCAGGTAATGATTACGGTTTAGTTACTGATCAAAAATTATCTGACAAATCTGTTTATGGTCAAGTAGGAGCTGGTTTACGTTATAAATTAAGTGACAAATTAGATCTTGAATTACGTGGAATGTACGTAATGTCTGGTGACGAAGAATTTGATGGATCAGGAAAACCAGAAATTGGATATTGGACAGCAGCAGATGTTGAAGAAGGTCGTGATGATAATATGTTTACATTATCTTTAGGATTACATTATAAAATTGGTAAACATAAAGATGCATTACAATGGGTTTCTCCTATAGCATACAAAGCTCCTGTAGAACAAACTCCTTTCGAATGTATTGACGAAGATCGTGATGGTGTTTGTGATCAATGGGATAAATGTCTTGGGACTCCAGAGGGAATTCGTGTCGATGGATCAGGATGTTCTTTAGATTCTGACGGAGACGGTATCCCAGATAGTGAAGATAAATGTCCTACAATTCCTGGAACTCCAACAAATGGTGGGTGTCCTGAAAAAGTAATCAGAATTTCTGGTGAAGATGTTGCAACGACAATCAATGCATACTTAGAGGGTATCGAATTCGATTACAACTCTGATCGCATTAGAGAACAATCTTATGAAAAATTAAATCATGCTTCTGAGGTATTATTAGCAAATCCAGATTTCAAATTCGTAGTGGAAGGTCATACAGATGCTGCTGGTGGTGTTGATTATAACCAAAAATTATCTGAAAGACGTGCTGCTTCTGTTGTTCGTTACTTAGCTAACAAAGGTGTTGACACAACTAAATTGTCGTCTGTAGGAAAAGGTAAATCTGATTTAAAATGGCCAGAATGTAATCCTGTTACAAACTGTCCTGCTTGGAAAAACTTAGAAAACAGACGTGTAATTTTCAAAGAAATTAAATAGTCTAAAATTTAATCATACAAAAAAAGCTCAGTTAATATTAACTGAGCTTTTTTATTATTTTATATTTATATTTTCTTCTTTTAAAGAATATTAATCGAATTAATTATTCAATAATAACGATTTGATTAGAATTAGAAGAAACTTTATACAAAAAGTATTTGAGCATATTTTTTATTTCTTCCGTTTCTTTAATCGGAATTAAGATATTATGAATCTTCTCTAGCGTTTTTATTTGATGATGATATTCGTAATAACCATATCCTTTAAATTCTCCATTCTCAACTAAATAAAATGATTTTTCAATTCCTTTTCGTCCTTTATCAATAATCAAAAAAGTTTCGGAAGGATATTCAGTTGTTTTAATAAAACTTTGAATTCGTTCATTATAAACTTCTTTAGATTCCTCTTTTACACAAGCTCCATTGCATTTATTTACTTTATATTGGAAACAAGATTCATCAGATTTAATTCCCGCATTTACTTGTTGACAAAGGTTATAATCATGGACGATTTTTTCTAAAACCTCTTTAGCACGTTCTTTAGTTTTAAATTTCAAAACAGGTTGTACTTTTCTAACTTTCCCTATTTCTAATCTCGAATAACCACGTTTAGATTCTAAATAATATAATCCAAAAGGATAAACTTTATTCTCTACCAACTTTACGTTATACATTGGTTGATTATTTAAAACCTCATTATTCTCCTTAATTGCGGCAAGAAAACCACTTCCAGTTTCTTCGAATTTTATAGAACGAGTATAACGCTTAAGTTTATTTGCTTTTAGAGTTTTGGATGTAAAAATTTGATTAATAGATCGCGCAATATTATTGCTTCGACTAATATAAATAAGTTGTTTTCGGCTATTGTATAAATAATAAACTCCGATAGAATTAGGTAAACCTTCAAGAAGTTTCTGATATTTCGAATGTGCTTTTTTAGGTTGTTTTAAACCTGTTTTCTTCGTGATTATTTTCTCCGAATCTTTATCTAACAATAACTTAAACAAAGAAATTGTCGCTCTTGCATCTCCAGAAGCTCTGTGTCTGTCTGTCACTACAATTCCAAGCGATTCGCATAATTTTCCTAAAGAATATGAAGGTAATCCTGGAATTAATTTTTCGCTATATTCGAACGTATCAATCCATTCTTTTTCGTAATTATAACCCAAACGATCGAATTCTTGTTTCAGCATTCTATAATCAAACATTACATTATGCCCAACTAAAATACAATCATCTGTAATCTCAACTATACGTTTTGCTATTTCGTGAAATTTAGGCGCTGTCAGCACCATTTTATCCGAAATATGCGTTAATCTTTGTACATATTGGTCAATCTTTTTTTCGGGATTGACTAATGATATAAACTGATCTACAATTTCTTTTCCATCATATTTATACACCGCAATCTCTATGATTGACTCTTCTCCTACTTTTCCGCCAGTCGCTTCTATATCTAAAATCGCGTACACGTGCTTATTTTTTTCCTTTTAAAAAATTAGTTAACATTTTCATTCCAAAATCCATCAATTTTCGAGTTGCAGTACGACTTACATCACGCACAACAGGATTATCTGTCCAATCTTTTTCCTTAGGAACACTTCTTGTTGAAGTTGCTTTAGCAGCAGGTTTCTCTATATTTTTTTGTTGTTCTAATTTTTTCGATAAAATTTCATTTGCAGATTCACGATCAATATCTGTTGCATATTTAGTCACTAAATCTGAATTTGAGGTAATCGTATCGATTTCATTTGAAGTCAAAATATCCATTCTCGAATTCGGCGCTCGCATATACGTATACGCCAAAGGAGTTGGAATACCTTTTTCATCTAAAGCCGTCACAAAAGCCTCTCCAATTCCTAATTGCGTGATTACTTCATTTGCTTTGTAATAAGTTGTTGTCGGATAGTTTTCGATAGCTTTTGTTATTTCTTTTCGATCTTTCGCAGTAAAACCTCTTAACGCATGTTGAACTTTAAGCCCTAATTGACTCAAAACCGTATCAGGAACATCACCAGGAACTTGCGTTACAAAATATAATCCTACACCTTTTGATCGAATTAATTTTACCATTGTTTCAATTTGATTCAATAAAGCTTTTGTAGCTTGCTTAAAAATCAAATGTGCTTCATCAATAAAAATAACCAATTTCGGTTTATCAGAATCTCCAGATTCAGGGAATTGAGAATAAATTTTATTCAATAAACTCAACATAAAAGTTGAAAATAAATTGGGCTGATTTTGAATATCAATCAAACGAATAATATTTACAATTCCTTTTCCGTCTTTCGTTTTCAATAAATCTTGAACATCAAAACTTGGTTCTCCAAAAAACTTTGTTGCTCCTTGTTGTTCTAATGCAACAATTTTACGCAAAATAGCTCCCAAAGACGCTGGTGCAATTGTTCCATAATTCGAATTTAATTCTGATTTTCCTTCATCGGAATCTGTCACATATTGCAAAACACGTCGAATATCCTCCAAATCAATCAAAGGTAAATTACGATCTTGACAATATTTGAATATAATTGAAATAATACTTTCTTGTGTTTCATTCAGTTCTAAAATTTTACTGAATAAAATTGGTCCAAAATCACTTACAGTCGCACGAAGTCTTGCTCCTGGTTCATCAGAAATAGACAAAAATTCGACAGGAGAAGCTTGCGGATCAAAAGGCAAATTAAGCGATTCCATTCTTTCTTGCGCATTTTTATCTTCCGAATTTGCAGCTGCTCCAATCCCTGATAAATCTCCTTTGATATCCATCAATAATGTTGGAACGCCTTTTAAAGAAAGTTGCTCTGCGATAATCTGCAAAGATTTTGTCTTCCCAGTTCCCGTTGCACCACCAATCAACCCGTGACGATTCATTGTTTTTAGCGCAACTGAAATTTCAGCTTCTTCTACAATTTCGCCATCTAATTTGGCTTTGCCTAAAATTATTTTATCGTTTTTAAAAGAATAACGACTTTGTATCTCTTGAATAAAGCTTTCTTTCTGGTTCATTTTGATTGATTATTGAATAAATATAGGAAAAATTTATTCTGAAATTTTATATTTTACAGCTACTGGATAATGATCCGAGAATTTTTTTCGAATAACATGTGCCTCAATAGGTTTAAATAATTTAGAATGAAATAAATAATCAATTCTAATTGGAAATTTAAATCCATGAAAAGTTGTCGCATTTCCTTTTCCAACTTCTATATAAGAGTCGTGAAGATATTTTTTCAACTTCTCATATTCGTAAGAAACTGGAGTCGAATTAAGATCCGTTCCCAAAATAACTGGATGACGCGAAGATGTGATATATGGAATAATCGCTTCTAACTGTTTTTGATGTTTTTGCATTCCTTGCACCAATTTTAACTCAACTTTTCGACTCGAAATTTCAGCAGTTCGCGAATCATCAGACTGAATAATTTCTTTCACCATCGCTTTATCAATGTACATTGGCTCAAGATAAACATTAATCACACGAATCGTATCATTTCCCAAATCGATATCAGCATAAGCGGCAAGTCCATTCAATTCTTCATTATCATCAGGTGTTATTTTTTTTGTTTGAATAATAGGATATTTACTATAAATTGTCAATAAACCATAAAATTCTGAATAATAATTTTTGAATTCTTTATTTTTTAGACTTTTCTGTTGACCTTCATATGCCTCTTGAAGCAACATAATATCAGCTTTATTCTTAATCAAAAGCTCTTTTGTTCCTTCTTCTTTAAAACCATGTACATTATATGTCAATACAGATAAATCAGCTTTTTTGTCTTCAACTTTATTGAATTGTATAATTGGATATGAAAGATAAATAGGATAAAATAATCCGGCTGAAAGAACCAAAATTAATAAAAAATGTCGCCAGCTAAACAGTAACCAATACAGTAAAAACATTGCTCCGAATGCAAATAATATTGGGAAACCGATCGAAATGAAGTTAAAATATGGAATTTCTGTAGGCGTAAAAATTTTATTTAAATAGACACAATAAGCCACTAACAAAAAAACGATATTAATTGTTAGTACTAAACGATTGAAATAATTTAGTTTAAACTTACTGATTATACTCATTTTATCTACCTTCTCTAAACAGAAAGTCTTTTTCTTCTTTAGACAAACTCTCGTAACCTGAACGAGAAATCTTATCTAAAATTACATCAATTTTCTTTTGTTTTTCAACTTTTTGATGATTAAAATCGTAATCATCTTTCGGAACATTTGATCGCGAAGAAGTTGAAGAAGTATTTTTATATGTTTTGAAAGTTGATTTCTCTTTTTTCTTAAATAACTGCTCTATTTTGATAATAAAGTTACCTAAAAAATCATTTCCTCTCTCAAATTGTTTCATATAAAGATAACCAAAAATAGCACCTCCCAAATGCGAAATACTTCCGCCTGCATTTTGATTGGCAATAATATTATACACATCGAATGCGATAAATACATAGCCAACATACAATAATGGAAATGAAGTTGGAATTAACAACAAACGAACAGGCATTTTCGGATTATACGAAATCATTGCAAAAAACACCGCATAAACCGCTGCCGAAGCACCAACTAATAAATGTGAATAATTGAATATATTCTGAAACAATAAAAAGAAAATTCCACCAGCGATTCCTCCAAAAATATAGAATGTAACTAAATTTCGATTCTGAAATTGTTGCAAAAACATTTGCCCAACGAAATACAACAAAACCATATTCATTATCAAATGAAAAAGATTGCCATGTAACCAAGAATATGTTAGGATTTGCCAAGGTCTGACAATCAAATCATCGAAAGATGACAAAGCAAACAAACCAGTTGTTGTAATCGTAGAATTTACTACCGTTCGAAGAACAAAATCAATAATTAACAATGTGAAAAACACCACAACGTTAATGTAAATCAACTTTGTTGCACTATTTCCTGATGAATATTTTAATTTTAAATCGTCTAAGATATTATTTGCCATTTTTTAATTCCATCTATATAAATTCTTTTTCCAATATCTTGCTAACAAGAAACCAATCAATCCACCTCCTAAATGCGCAAAATGTGCTACATTTCCGATATTTTGATATCCCATATAAAACTCAATTAACACCATAATTGGAATAAAATATTTTGCTTTAATTGGTACTGGGAAAAAGATTAACATTAATTTTTCGTCTGGATATAAAACCGCGAAAGCCAATAACAAACCATAAATAGCACCAGAAGCACCAACCATTGGTGTTACATAATTTGTCAAAAGTTCTGACGCAGCTTGATTATTTTGAATAATTGAATTCGTATGATATCCACCTTGCATATTTAATTTTGCAGCTTCATAAATTTGACTAAAACCTATTCCTTGCGTTTGAACAGCATCTTTTAACTGCTCTATTTGAAAGTAATTAACTGCATTAAACAATATAAAACCGCCTAAACCAGCTAACAAATAAAGCGTCAAGAATTTTTTTGGTCCAAAAGTTTGTTCAACCACAGAACCAAACATCCACAATGCAAACATGTTAAACAAAATATGTGAAAAGTCGGCATGCATAAACATATGCGTCAAAATTTGCCAAAATTTGAAGTTGGGAGATTCTGGATAAAAAGCACCTAAAATCACTCTCAAATCGATTTGTCTAGTCTGCATAAAAACAAATGTTGCAAAAAAGAACAAACCATTAATAATAAGTAAATTCTTTGTAATCGGTGGAATAGATTGTCTCATCTCTTATTGTAATGTTTTTTTGATATCAGCCGTATTCATCTGCACAAAAATTGGGCGTCCGTATGGCGTATAATTCGGATTTGGTAGTCTTAGCAATTCTTCGACCAAAGTTTGCATTTGTTCAGATTTTAATGAAACTCCTTTTTTAACAGCCGCATTTTTTGCTAAAATTTTTGCAAACGTATTTTCTAATTCAATTGATTCTTGGTATTCCAATTCCTCGATAAAATCCATAAAAACAGACACAACATCCTCTTGTTGCACATCAACAGGAATCGCATTAATCTGTATCGCTTCTTCATCCAACGATATATCAAAACCAAAACTCAACAATTGATGTTCTACATTGATTAATTTCTGACGATCATTTGGCGAAAGTTCCAACTCTATCGGGAAAAGCATTTGTTGTACCAAAGCACTTCCATTATTTGAATGTATAAATTTTTCGAATAATATTTTTTGATGCGCGCGATGTTGATCGATGATTAACAATTCGCCAAGATATTCAACAACCAAATATTGATTCATCCATTGAATTACTTCAAAACTATCATGAAAATCTTCAGATTCAAATAATTGATGCGCATGATTATTTTCAATTTCTAACTCAACAGCATCTTTATAAAAATCCATATTCGCACGAATATCAGATGGTTTCGGCGCTCTTGTTTGTTGATGCTCGAAAGGGTTAAAACTAGAATCAACCGTAATTTCTGGCATTTTAATTTCCGTATCTTCTGTCGCTGACGGAATAAAAGCCCAGTTTGGGTCTTGTTCAAAATCCAACGAAGGAATTACATTAAATTGTCCCAAAGCGTGTTTTACAGCAGCTCTAAGAATAGTAAAAATCAATGCTTCATCCTCAAATTTAATTTCTGTTTTAGTTGGATGAATGTTAATATCAATTTTTGACGGATCAATTTCTAAATACAAAAAATAAGAAGGACTATATCCCATTGGCAACAAACTCTCGAAAGCGTCTACGATTGCATTATGCAAATATCCGCTACGAATAAAGCGATTATTCACAAAGAAAAATTGTTCGCCACGCGATTTTTTTGCAGCATCTGGTTTCCCCACAAAACCTTTCACTTTTACAATTTCTGTATCTTCTTCAACGGATATAATTTGTGAACTTAATTTTTTTCCAAAAATTTGTGCAATACGTTGTTTCAGATTTCCGGCTTTCAAATGATAAACCTCTGCATCATTGTGATGTAAAAAGAAACTAATGTTTTCGTGCGCCATCGAAACACGTTGAAACTCATCTTGAATATGACGAAATTCAACTTGATTTGATTTTAAGAAATTACGACGAGCAGGCACATTATAGAAAAGATTTTTTACCGAAATAGACGTTCCAGCTGGACAAACAACAGGATCTTGGTTGCGAACTTCTCCGCCTTCAATCACCAATTGCGAACCAACCTCATCCTCTTCTCGACGCGTTTTCGTTTCTACCTGTGCAACCGCAGCAATCGACGCCAAAGCCTCTCCACGAAAACCTTTTGTATGAATATTATAGATATCCTCTGTCTTTCTGATTTTTGAAGTTGCGTGACGTTCAAAAGCCATTCGAACATCCGTCACACTCATTCCCGAACCATTATCAATCACTTGAATCAAGCTTCTGCCAGCATCTTTTACAATTACCTGAATAGAAGTTGCACCAGAATCCACCGCATTTTCAATCAATTCTTTTATCACAGAAGCTGGTCGTTGTACAACTTCTCCTGCGGCAATTTGATTGGCTACATGATCTGGCAGTAATTGAATAATATCGTTCATCTTTTCGTATAAATTGATTTAATTTTGACTATTTTTTTAATCAAACTTTACAAATATACAAACAAATCTCTCTTTTGACCTTATTCTCTACAAGTGAAACTTATCAACAATTTTTTAAGTTTTAAGTTTTAACTTTTGAATAATAAATTCATAATTTTCAGCAATAAAAAAGGTAAACAAATGCCTCTACCTATTTTTTTATATTTCATTGATATTGTTCTAATTCATCTTTTAAGTCCCTAGCGAATTCTTCTAAACTAACGACAAAACCAGTTTTATCTGTAGGAAAAACATTTATCAATAAATTATTTTCATCAATATAATCAAAAAGAGTTTCTTCGAAATCATCTAAAGTCAATTTCAATATTTTGCAATTTTTCCAACCATCATTTTTTGTTAATTCAGCAAATTCTTTCGCTGACCAAATTGGAAATATTTTTTTATCATTAATTATAGAAATAGCATAATTACCATCAGGAAAAATCATTATATAAGCAGTTTCCCCGTCAGCAATTTTTCGAATAAATATTGATAGCGCTCAAAATGATTTAACTTTAATATATTTTCCATTTCTTTTGGATGCATGTTAATTCTCTTTCAAAACAGCTTTCATTTCATCAAATTCTTTGTCAATTTCTTTATTAGGTTTTTGAGTCATTAACGAAACGACATAAATTGCGATAACCGAAGATAAAAACCCAGGTATCATTTCATACCAATCTTTGTAATCGTGATTTACATAAACCCAAGCTAAGACAACAATTCCTCCTGTTAACATACCTGCTAAAGCTCCTTGCCAAGAAGTTTTTTTCCAAAAAAGAGAGAAAACGATTACTGGTCCAAATGCAGATCCAAATCCTGCCCAAGCATTTCCAACTAAATTTAGAATAGAATCTTTTGGTGTTAATGACAACAACACCGCGATAAATGCTACAATTAAAACCGATAAACGACTTGCTGTTAATAACTGTTTTGGTGTTGCTTTTTTGTTCAAAAATGCTTTGTAAATATCTTCTGTTAACGAACTTGATGTTACTAATAATTGTGAAGAAATTGTACTCATTACAGCTGCTAAAATTGCTGATAATAAAAATCCACCAACTAATGGATGAAACAAAACACGTGAAAAATAAATAAAAATCGTTTCTGCTTCTGTTTTAGACCCATCAAATTTTAACATTGTTGTTTGATCAAATTTCATTAAATATGCGATACCAACTAAACCAACTAAAAGTGCTCCACCTACTGTAAAAATCATCCATGTAATTCCAATATCTTTAGCTTTCGCTAAATCTTTCGGGTTTCCAATCGCCATAAAACGTACTAAAATATGGGGCTGACCACAATATCCTAACCCCCAAGCCATCAAGGATAATATACTAATTGTTATTGTACCTTTAAATAAATCTAAATATTTATCGCCTTTATCATTAATCAACGAAAAGGTTTCACCAACTCCACCAATTTCAGAAATTGCTACAATCGGAACAATAACCAAAGCCAAAACCATAATCGTCCCTTGTACGAAATCAGTTAAACTTACCGCTAAAAAACCACCTAAAAAAGTGTATAATACAACTACAAAACTTGTCATCCAAAGTCCAGTCATATAATCTAATCCAAAAGCAGATTCAAACAATTTGCCTCCAGAAACCATTCCAGCAGAAGTATATAATGTAAAAAATATTAAGATTAATATTGAAGAAACAATTCTTAATAAACGCGATTTATCTTTGAAACGATTTTCAAAAAATACGGGTAATGTAATCGAATTTTGAGCGATTTCTGTATAAATTCGTAATCGCGGTGCGACAAAAATATAGTTCAAAAAACATCCTATTGTCAATCCAATTGCAATCCAAGCACTCGACAAACCTGTAAAATACATTGCTCCTGGAACGCCCATTAACAACCAACCACTCATATCAGCAGCACCAGCAGAAAGCGCCGTAACAGCTGCTCCCATTTTCCTTCCTCCAATCAAAAAATCTTCGGAATTACTTGTTGACTTTCGGTAGGAGTAAATCCCGATTCCAATCATCAGAGCCATATATGCGCCAATAGAAATGTATTCGTAAATGTTCATGTGTTTTAATTTTTATCGAAAATATAATTTTTCGTCCACAAAAAATGTACGAACTTTAAATTTCTAAACAAGAATCATGAATTTTCAACAAAATAATCTAAAATCAGCGACAAGTCCGTATTTGAAACAACACGAAAATAATCCTGTTTGGTGGCAAAGTTGGAGTGACGAAGTTTTGATTCATGCAAAAAAAGTCAACAAACCTTTGCTTATTTCAATTGGATATTCAGCTTGTCATTGGTGTCACGTGATGGAACATCAATCTTTTGAAAACAAAGAAGTTGCAAAGGTAATGAATGATAATTTTGTTTGTATTAAAATTGATCGTGAAGAACGCCCTGATTTAGATGCTTTGTACATGAATGTTTCGCAAATAATTCATCAATCTGGTGGTTGGCCGCTGAATATTTTTGCCTTGCCTGATGGTCATCCTTTTTATGGCGGAACTTATTTTCCAAAAGTTCAATGGATTGAATTATTAGAAAATATTAATCATTTATATCATCACAATCAAACTAAAACAATGGAATATATCAACTCTATTGCGGATGGTTTGAATAAAATGGAGACGATCGAATTAAAATCTTCTTCAACTTTTTCAACACTTAAAATTGATGAAACATTTGAATTTTGGCAACAACAGTTTGATGATGAATGGGGAGGTTTTAATCGTGCACCGAAATTTATGTTACCAAATGCTTGGGAAACTATTTTACGATATGGTATACAAACAAAAAATGAAAATTGTTTGATTCAGACCAAAATTACATTGGACAGAATGGCCTTTGGTGGAATTTACGATCAACTAAAAGGTGGTTTTTCTCGCTACTCTGTCGATCCGTATTGGAAAGTTCCACATTTCGAAAAAATGCTTTACGATAACGGACAATTACTTTCACTTTATTCGAATGCGTATAAAGTTTATGAAGAAAATGAATATAAAACAGTTGTCGAAGAAACGATTAATTGGTTGAAAGATGAAATGCTTTCGCCTGAAAATGTTTTTTATTCTGCTATTGATGCCGATTCTGAAGGTGAAGAAGGAAAATATTATGTTTGGAAATCGGATGAATTGAAAACAATTTTGAAAGATGATTTTGACTTATTTCAAAAATATTACAATGTTGATGAATTTGGAGAATGGGAACATGGTAACAATATTTTGATGAGATTGACAGATGACGAAGATTTTGCATCTAAAAATAATATTTCAGAAGAAAAGCTTCAAGCTAAAGTTAATGAATGGAAAAAAATCCTTAATCCAATTCGTGAACAGCGCATCAAACCTCATCGTGACGAAAAAGTTTTAACTTCTTGGAATGCGCTAACCATAAAAGGTTTGTGTGACGCATTTATCACTTTTGAAAATGATGAATATCTTGATTTAGCAAAAAATGCAACTAATTTTATTTTAGAAAATCAATGGAATGGTGAAATCTTGTTCAGAAATTATAAGGATAATCAAACAACAATTCCAGGATTTTTGGATGATTATGCGTTAATAATTGAAGCATTAATCAAGCTTTATGAAGTTACTTCGGAAATGCATTATTTAGAAACTTCTCAAACCTTAACAGAAGAAGTTTTTAATCAATTTTATAATCACAAGAATAAAATGTTTGCGTACAAATCTCATTATGATACGCCTTTGGTTAATGAAACATTTGAAATTTATGACAATGTTATTTCATCTTCAAATTCGGTAATGGCAAATAATTTGTTCAAATTAGGGAAGATTCTCAATCAAGAAAAATACATTGAACAAGCGAAACAAATGTTAACCAATATCGAAGAAAAAATTCACGATTATCCAACTGGTTTTGCAAATTGGATTCAGTTGTATCTAAATTTCGCTTATTCGTTCAAAGAAATTGTAATCGTTGGCGAAAATGCATTAAAATTCTCGAAACAAATTCAACAATGTTATGTTCCGAATGCAATTTTAGTTGCTTCAAAAACCGAGAATTTAGAAATCACTCAAAACCGATTCATCGAAAATAAAACTTCCATTCATATTTGCGAAAATTATACGTGTCAATTACCAGTTTATTCGGTTAAAGAAGCTTATAAAAATATTTAGAAATTTAAAAAACCATGGAAAAAACACGTTGCGCTTGGGTAAATAAAGACCAAGATTACATCGATTATCACGATAACGAATGGGGAAAACCTGTAAAAGATGATAAAATTTTATTCGAATTTTTGATTCTCGAATCTTTTCAAGCAGGATTAAGTTGGTTCACAATTCTTAAAAAGAGAGAAAATTTTAGAAAAGCTTTTGCTGATTTTAATGTAGAGAAAGTAGCCAAATTTGATGAAACTAAAATTGATGAATTGGTACAAAATGAAGGAATTATTCGTCATCGAGGAAAAATTTCGGCAGCAATTAATAATGCAAAATTATTTATAGAAATTCAAAAAGAATTTGGTTCTTTTTCAGATTTTATCTGGAAATATGTTGATGGAAAACCGATTATCAATAATTGGAATTCGATAAAAGAAGTTCCTGCAACAACCGAAATTTCGGATCAAATTGCAAAAGATTTGAAAAAACGTGGCTTCAAATTCTTTGGTTCAATCACTATTTATGCGCATATGCAGGCGACCGGAATGGTAAATGACCATACAACAGATTGTTTTTGTAAATAACAACTCAATAAAATCATCTGAAATGTGCATCTTTGCGCAAACTTAGAAAAATGAAAATCGAACTAAAACATTGGATCATCCTTGGCGTTTTGGCGCTAACTTGGGGAAGCTCGTTTATTCTCATCAAGCAAGGATTGGTCGCATACACACCATATCAAGTTGGAGCATTACGACTAACAATTGCAGGAGGAGTTTTGGCAATTTGGGGAATTCCAAGTCTATTTAAGATTCCGAAAAACAAATTAAAATACGTTGCATTGGCTGGTTTCTGCGGAAATTTCATTCCAATGTTTTTATTTCCAATGGCGCAAACACACGTTTCTAGTTCAACGGCTGGAATTTTAGATTCTTTAGTTCCATTATTTATTTTACTATTTGGAGCCTTATTTTTCAATATCAAAGGAACTAAAAATCAAGTTTTGGGAGCTATAATCGGATTTATTGGAGCTGTTTTATTAATTGGTGGCGATGGTTTTTCTGGCGAAAATAGTCTTTTACATTGTTTATTAATTGTATTAGCAACCGCACTTTATGGAATGAATAGTTTAATCTTAACACGCTATTTAAACGACGTTCCATCATTTCAATTATCCTCGGCTTTATTCACAATTTGGTTATTACCTTCAATTTTCATTTTAATTATTTCAGGATTTTTTGATGTATTCGAAGGAACTGAACAACAATTAAAAAGCTTAGGTTTTGTTGCTATTTTAGGACTTTTAGGAACTGCTTTAGCGATGATACTATTCTACCGATTGATACAATCTACAGGTTCGATGTTTGCCTCAATGGTGACTTATTTAATGCCCGTAGTTTCTGTTTTTTGGGGATTTTTGGTTGGAGAAAAAATAATGTGGATCCATTTATTTGGATTCGGAATGATTTTATCAGGCGTTTATTTAACACAGAAAAAAGAAAAAAAAGTTGAAGTAATTTAGATTAAACATTACTTCAACAATAACTAAAAATCTCGTAAACCATTTGGTTTACGAGATTTTTTATTTTATATATTTTTTCAAATCTTTTGCTAATTCTTTTGTAAAAGCATCCGCACCTTTGTAATTCATGTGCGTTGTGTTATAAAAGTATTTTTGATTAAAACTAATCGAATCAGTCGAATAATCTAATAACGGAAGATGATGCTTTTGTAATGTTGTTTGATAACGATTAATCACTTCTTCTCGATTCAACATGTAATCTTGACCTTTATAAAATTCGGGCGAAATTGTAAAAATTAACTGAATATTTTCTTGTTCACATTTTGCAATTAATTCTTCTAACAAAGCATAATCTGAAAAGTCAAAATCAGAGTTTTTCTTTTTCATTTCCCCCCAATCAACATTCCATTTTCGGTTATATGATTTGAAACCATCATCACGAAAAAGTCCGTCTTTATGCAGTTTTTCTTTCTTCGCCCTTACAATTTGATCTTTCCAATACATTTGATCTCTGTAACGATAAAGCGGCACTATAAAATCGACCAATTTTGTGTTTTTATATTCTTTTAATGTACCATAAAGTTTAAAATTCCACAACATAAAAGGTGCATATTGATTTGGCTGAAAAACTTCATCAATGTGTGAAAACGAAAAAGTATCTAAATTCCAAACAACTATTTTTGGTTTTGGATTATGATTCAAATACAAATTGAAACGATACAATTGCATTTTGAATTTACTTCCGTTTAATCCAAAATTATGCGTGGTCAGTTTTAAATCTTGTTCTAAAATATTCGGATTAATTTGAATAAATGCTCGAGAAGAACCAAAAATAGCCAATTCAACATTCGTTTTTCCTTCTCTTATTTGATTCCATTCTTGCACTTCTCCGCTAAACAAAGCCATTTTTTTGAGTTGATTCGAATAATAGACATCAACCAAAACTAATACAATGAAAGCTGAAAATAGTGTAATGAAAAAGTATTTTAAGAATTTCATTTTCTCAACATTTCGATATGTGGGATATCGTCTTCTAAATATTCTTCCGAAACTTGTTCAAAACCAAACGATGAATAAAACTCTTTCAAATAAGATTGAGCAGAAATTCTAATTTCAGATGTTTTAAATTGATTTTCGATGACTTGAACCGAATTTTTCATCAATTGTTTTCCTAATCCATAACGACGAAACTTTTGATTCGAAATTACACGACCAATTGAAGGTTCATTTTCATACGAAATTCCTTTTGGTACAATTCGAGAATACGCTGCAACCTCATCTCCAATTGTTGCCCAAAGATGTCCACAAACCAAATCCTTATCATCGCAATCTTGGTAAATACAATCTTGTTCAATCACAAAAACTTCGTTGCGTAATTGTACAATTTTATATATTTCTTTCGATGTTAAATCATCAAAAAATTTGTAATGCCAAATAACCTCTCCCATCTAATCTAATTTTGAGTATTTTGCAATAATATTTTCGAACATTTTTTGAGGTAAAATATTTTTCAAGGTTACAGAAAATTTCTGCATCGATTTTCCAATATAATAATGTGGTTTCAAATTCTTCTGAGCCAAAATATTTTCGATAATCGGAATCAAATCTTCTGTTGGTGTACCATCTTGCACTTCGTGATCGATATCGGCAACCATTGCATCGTATCTTTTTTGATAAAATTTTGAAACAAAAGTTTTCACACGACCTTCTGCAATATTAGTTTTGATATCTCCAAAATTCAACGTAGCAATTTCTACTCCTGTATGTCGATTTTCTAATCGTGCAGATTCTATCAAACGATCTATCATCGATTTTGAAGCAGAATAATATCCTCTAAATGGCAAACCATTGTTACTTGCAATAGACGAAACATTCAGAATGTAACCATTTTTCTGAAAACGCATCTTAGGCAAAACCTCTTGCATCGTATAAATTGGTCCATACACATTAACATCCAACAATTTCTCGATATCAGTTTTAGTTGCATCTTCCACAGCACCTAACATTCCAATTCCTGCATTGTTAATCAATACATCAATTTTATCATTAGTTTCAGAAAAAATTTGTTGAAAACTACGTTGTACATTTTCTTTATCAGATACATCTGTTGCAATATGCTTAAATCGTTCTTCTCCTTTAGCCGTTCTTGACAATCCGTAAACTTGATGTCCTTTATCGTGAAAATAGTTAGCCAAAGTCAAGCCAACACCTGAAGATGAACCTGTAATTACAATAACTTTTGATTGCATGATTCGATTAATTTATCCGCAAAACTACATAATATCAGACAAATATTGGTAGATAAATAATTTTTTCAAAGATTAAACGAAGAATCTATAAATTTGTGCTATAATTTTCAAAAGAATTTAATTGAATCCGAAAACAAAAAAATACATCATAACAGCAATCAAATTAACCATTAGTATTGCTTTAATCTATTATATATTTTTTGTCAAACTGCATATCTTTGATATTTTCAGTCACTACAAAAATGCCAATTGGTTTTATATTATCATCGCAGTAATCTTGTATGTTATTTCTCAAGCTTTATCTGTTTTCCGATTAGATTATTATTTCCGAGACATTAACCTCGATTTATCATACAAATCAAATGCACGTTTGTATTTCTTAGGAATGTTTTACAACACTTTTGTTCCAGGTGGAATTGGTGGTGATGCATATAAAGTTTATGTGTTGAATAAAAACTATAAAATCAGTCTGAAAGAAATTTCTCAAGCTGTTTTTCTTGACAAAATTATTGGACTTGGTGCCATGTTGTTAATCATCATCTTCCTAATATTTTTCTCAAATCTTACTGATTATCCTTGGATACAATATGGTTCATTAACCCTTTCTTTGGTTGGTTTTATAGCTGTTCCATTTATTTTAGGAATGATTTTCCCTATTCATAAAAAAACTTTCTATAACTCGATGATTTATTCGATTGTATTACAATTGATACAAGTTGGGATGTTGTATTTCGTTTTAGAAGGGTTAAATATTCATCCAGAAAATTTCAGTATTTATTTATTAATCTTTTTGGTTTCTGGGATATTGTCAATTATATCATTTAGTGGTTTTGGAATTAGAGAAGCAGTATTTATGTATGCAGCACATCGATTCAATTTTGACGAAACTTTAGCCACTAGTGCGGCTTTTATTTTCTCTATCATTACCATTTCTATCTCATTTATCGGAATAATATACCTCTTCAAAGGGGTGAAAATTGAAGAGAAAAAGAAAAAGACAAAAATTTCTTTTTAAAATCTAAAAAATTATTTATTTGAAATGAAAAGAGTTAAGGTTTGTATGTGAATTTTATTTTAATTTTTTCATTTTAACTATTTGGATTATTCAAAAACAGCCCTATATTTGCAATCCAATTACGAAGGTCTCTTAGCTCAGTTGGTTCAGAGCACCTGCCTTACAAGCAGGGGGTCACTGGTTCGAATCCAGTAGGGACCACATAAAGACAATAGGAAGTCTTTTAAATAAAACTCTAAACAAGGTCTCTTAGCTCGGTTGGTTCAGAGCACCTGCCTTACAAGCAGGGGGTCACTGGTTCGAATCCAGT
>NZ_DLOC01000093.1:0-5725 GCF_002478465.1 Empedobacter sp. UBA7494 | reverse complement strand
GTTTTTAGGGAAGATTACACTATATCCAATATTTTTCCAGCAGCATCACCAAAAGTTATTTTACTAAAACTTCCTAAACGATAAATGATTAAGAAAAATAAAGTAATAAATAAATGGTAAATTTTTTTCACTCGTTTTGTATTAATGAGAAACAATATGCTTTTGTAGTAACTTTTGAATATAGAATTTATAACGATTTTTTTGGATAAAAATTGTGGGATCAGAAATACAATTATCCATCGGAATACGTTGAATATTTGTTGTAATCTCATCATCTTTTATTCCTGTCGTACCAAATGTAAAATCTGATTTTATAGTATTAAAAAGTTATTGTTCGAAAGAAATATATTTTTTTTAAAACTTAAATTACAATAGGTTGTATACATATTTATTTTTGCATTATAACTTTTATTAAACTTATTTACACCTTCTAAATTAGAGCCTTCAAAATCAAATATGTATTGATTTCCAGAAAAATGTTCAATTATTTTATATATTAAATAAGCAAATCCGCCTTTTGTTTCGATGTTTTTATTTCTTGCAGAACTTAATAAAATGATTCTTTTTTTTGCTTGCAAAACTAGAGCAGAGCATAGAGTTTTATCATCTTTTGTATTCAATGTAAATTGTATAAGGTGATTTGAAATAGAATTGTTAGTTAAAAAATTCTGAAAAAGATTTAAGTCTAATTTTTCAGTAAAAGAATGATTTGATTGCTGTATTTCTATGAATTTATAGATGTTAGTTTCTTTAATAATTTTTAATTCTTCAACATCATTTCGTCTAAAATCTTTTTTTCTGTCTTTTAATGTATTTTCAAATATTATATTGAAAGATTGACGAATGTCCAAAATTTGATTCACTCGCTTTATTCCTTTCGGTTCAAAAATCTCTGTATTTTCCTCATTAAAAGCATAAGCTCTCACTAAATTTCGATGTAGTTTTTTCTCAAAAAGTTGAAAAGTTTCTTTTGAGAAATTTTCTTGATGAAAAACTCCTAGTTGTTGACAATAAATTGGTTGTGTAATAAATTTTATACCAATTTTTTTTGTATATGGCAAAGGCATTATGGCTTCATAATCGTTCAAAACATAACAATCCCAATTGTTTTCAACTAAAGCATCCAAATAAAAAACTTCGGCATAAATGCGGTAATTCACCGATTTGTTGAGACATTCGGTGTATTTATTAACATCTAATTTTTTTCGAGAAACTCTTTTTATCATTCAAAAATACTTTCGTAAACTTTTCGCCATTCAGCCCAATCTTCGTTCAAGTTTGATTGGTGGAATAATGTTATAAACGTTCCGTTTGTGGCTTTAATTGTTTGTTTCAATCGTTTTATTTCTTCTAAAGCCTGTTGTGGTGTTAATTTTAAATAATTTTTCAATGTAACATCCATTGCGACAAAAGGATATATTGTTAACAATGTTTGTCGATTTGTTGATAAATCAAACCATTTGAATGGAGTAGAAGTACCAGCTCTAAAGCCTAATTGATGTGGGAATCCCATGGTGTAATCTTCCGAAATTTCGTTTATTAACAATTGTTGATAAGTGTATGGAAAGTTCAATTTAATGAAATGTTGACGTGATTTTTTTATCGGTTGATTGATGATTTTTTCTAATCGATTAATTTCAGTTGTTAATTTATTTTCTTCAAAATTAGATTGATAAGAAGGATGAATTCCAATTTTTGCCCAAGTTGAAATGTTATTCATTAAATCTTTTTGAGCATTATTTTTCCATTGATGATTTTTATCAAAAGTAGAATAATCACCCAATAACCAAAAGAAAACTGTTTCAATTTGATGTTTTTCAGCTAAATCTTTCAAATAATCAAATGTATCATAAGGATCTTTTTCTTTCTGATTCAAAACCTTGATTTGCTGTTTTGCTTCCGAAAAATTTCCTTTAATAATTTTCTTAAAAAGTGAACCAAATTTTACTTTAGGTGAATGATGAAGATATTTCCATGCATAATCTACATCGTGAGTATTAATCTGTTTGAAAACTCTCTGTTTAAAAGATATTTTAGGAAATTTAGACTTTATTTTTTGTTGAATTTCAAGACAAATTTCATCTACAATTGGTTTCGAATAATCTAAATCCGAACCTAAAAAACGATTGTGTTGATCAAATTGTTCTGGTTTTGCAATGTATTCTTCATAACGAGAAAGAAAATAAAAACATTTACCAAATTCATTTAAAATTGAATAATCAATATCTTTTCGAATAGTTATTTCTAATAAAATATCATCAACTTTATAATTGATTTCATTATCAAAAAATTGATTCGAAAAGTTGATTTTTGGTAAAATTGATTGTGAAAACTCATCAAAATCTGTAGTCGTTTTGTAGTCAATTCCCAAAAAATCATGAAAAATAAAATCGAAAATATATTCAATTCGACTCGTAATTTTTTCTGTAAATATGATGATTTCTTGACTCAAAATAGTTTTCAATAAAGCTTAAAGATATCAAATTAGGTCATCATCCGCAAATGAATAAAAGTCTTTTTGAGAAACAATAATGTGATCTAAAACTTGAATATCCAAAAGCGTAGCACCTTCTTTAATTTTTCGAGTAATATGTATGTCAGATTGACTTGGAGTTAGATTTCCAGAGGGATGGTTGTGCGAAAGTATCATTCCTGTTGCCATTAATTCTAAGGCGCGTTTAAAAATTACTCGAATATCGACGGCGGTTTGATTAATTCCACCTCGCGAAATTTGCTCAGTTTTTATAATTCGATTTCCTTGATTCAGAAACATTACCCAAAATTCTTCGTTTGGTAAATCGCCAATTTGTTGCTGTAAAATGATGGCTGCATCTTTACTCGAAGTAATTTTATCACGTTCCAAAACTTCTTGTGCATTTCGTCTTCTACCAATTTCCATTGCTGTGATTATCGAAATTGCTTTTGCTTCTCCAACTCCTTTGAATTTGCATAAATCTACAATTGAATATTTAGCTAATTCATTCCAATTATTATTAGCAGAATTTAAGATTCGTTTGGCTAATTCTACAGCCGACTCTTCACGATTTCCGCTTCCCATAATAATGGCTAACAATTCGGCATCAGAAAGTGATGAACGTCCTTTTATAGCTAATTTTTCACGTGGACGATCATCTTCATTCCAGTTTTTTATCGAATTTTTATTCTCTAAGTAATCCGTCATCGTTTTTGCCAATTTTTATATAAGTGTAATAAAAACCGTCATGAAATTCTTCGCTAATTCCGAGTATATTTTGCTCAAGATGAAAACTTTTTCCCATCGAAGTGTTTCCATTGGTAAAAATCATTGGAACAAGCTCTGTTTTGTGAATACTTTTCCCTTTTGCTACATTATAAGTTACTCGATTTTTTTCCTTGCCATTGATAATTGTAACCATTTCGGTAGGTGTAAATTCTATAACTGTAACACGATCTGCAGGAGGTTGTTGTTCGCGTCCTACGATTCCACCTGAAAGTTTTATCAATTTCCATCTCCCAATAAGTGTTGGTTCTTGCGTTTTTTCAATTTTATCAGTAGAATCATTCGCTTTTTCTTCTGTTGTCGCTTTGGTTGATTTGCAACTTGATAAGGTGATAAATGCAGTAAATATGATGTAAGTGATTTTATTTTTCATGGTTGATAATTTAGATTAAATATAATAAAAAAAGCTCGAACAAATTTGTTCGAGCTTGATATTTAATAAAATAGATTTTTATTTATTGACTTTTGCCCAAGTGTCTTTAAGCGTAACAGTTCTATTGAAAATTAATTTTTCTGTAGAAGAATCACGATCTAAAGCAAAATATCCAATACGTTGAAATTGGAATTTATCCTCCACTTTAGCTTCTTTCAAAGCAGGCTCAGCAAAACCTTCTTTTACAGTTAAAGAATTTGGATTAACAAATTGTAAAAAGTCAACATCTTTCTCTGCATCTGGCGATTCAACTGTAAATAAACGATCATATTCGCGCACTTCGATTGGAATATTCTCTGTTGCAGAAACCCAATGCAATGTACCTTTTACTTTACGTTTAGAAGCTTCAGTTCCGCTTCCAGACTTCGTTTCAGGATCGTAAGTTGCATAGATTGTTGTGATATTTCCTTCAGCATCTTTTTCTACTCTTTCAGCTTTAATGAAATATGCACCTTTCAAACGAACTTCATTTCCTAAAGATAAACGGAAGAATTTTTTAGGAGCTTCTTCCATAAAATCTTCACGTTCGATATAGATTTCACGTGTAAAAGGAACGATACGAGTTCCAGCGGTTTCATCTTCTGGATTATTCTCAATTTCTAATTCCTCCACTTGTCCTTCCGGATAATTTTCGATAATCACTTTTACTGGATCAATGACAGCAAAAACACGAGGTGCAATTTTATTTAAATGATCACGAACAGAGAATTCTAACAACGAAATATCCAATACATTATCACGTTTTGCAACACCGGCTGTATTCCAGAAATTTTTGATAGATTCTGACGTATAACCGCGACGACGCAAACCTGAAATTGTAGGCATACGTGGATCATCCCAACCTGTTACAACTCCTTCTTGAACCAATTTCATCAATTTACGTTTACTTGTAATCATGTACGAAACATTACCACGAGCAAATTCGCGTTGTTTTGGTTTTTGAGGTTGATTTGGCAACTCAACATTATTCGCATACCATTCGTATAAATCGCGGTGATTTTTGAATTCTAACGAACACAATGAGTGAGAAATTCCTTCGATATAATCAGATTCTCCATGCGTCCAATCGTACATTGGGTACATTTTCCATGTATCTCCAGTGCGGTGATGAGGACGTTTCAAAATACGATACATAACAGGGTCTCGCATGTTCATATTAGGAGAAGTCATGTCAATTTTTGCACGTAAAACATGTGTTCCTTCTTCAAATTCTCCCGCTTTCATTCGTTCGAAAAGATCTAAATTTTCTTCAACAGAACGATTTCTGAAAGGTGATTCAATTCCAGGTTCAAAAGGTGTTTTACGTTGTTCATTAATCACTTCTGAAGATTGATCGTCGATGTACGCTTTTCCTTCTTTAATTAATTGAACAGCCCAATCGTAAAGCTGCTGGAAATAATCAGAAGCATAGCGTTCTTCAGCCCACTCGAAACCTAACCATTTCACATCTTCGCGGATAGAATCTACGAATTCTTGTTCTTCTTTGTCAGGATTAGTGTCATCAAAACGTAAGTTTACAGGCGCATTGTAACGCTGTCCTAAACCGAAGTTTAAGCAGATTGCTTTTGCATGCCCGATATGCAAATAACCATTTGGTTCTGGTGGGAAACGAAAACGTAAATTTTCTTTCGGCATCCCGTTGGCTAAATCATCTTCAATGATTTGCTCAATAAAATTCAATGATTTTTTTTCTTCTTCCATTTTTTAATTACGATTGAGTTTGCAAAGGTACGAAATTGACAATAAAAATTGAGTGATTGTTTTTTGAAAATTGAGTACATTTAATTCAAAAATTTGAAGAGTAATGAAAAGATTACGAGTATTTTGTGAATTTTATAAAGTTAATTTAGTCGTGTTCTTGATATGGAGCATATTAATTGGTTGTGTTTTTGGACCAGTTATATATATGAATTCAATAATTATTATAGCTATTATTTCAGAAATTACATCCTTTCTTTTTTATAAATTTTATAGAAAACATGAATTATATTTTTACTATAATTTTAGATTTTCATTAAGAAAATTGTATTTTT
>NZ_DLOC01000035.1:41358-57875 GCF_002478465.1 Empedobacter sp. UBA7494 | reverse complement strand
GTAAGTTGTTCATTGTAAACATTTTGAAGTTAAATAAATTTACTCTTTTTCAATCAAATGAACAACTTTATTATTTATCAATCAAAATGCACAACGGGTAAAACTAATATTTTTAATCATAATTTTGATTTAAGTTTTGTAAAAAATCAGCCATATCCTCAATTCGTAATTGCAGCTTACTCCCTACTTTAAGGCAGGATGAAGGCAACATAGTGGCAGTAGAGTGTATACAATACTTTTTTTGGACGGTTGAAAGTTGACAGCAATTCGTCTAAGTTCCCGATACTAAAATCAGAGATTTTCACTCGAACTGACGAAAAGTACAATTGTTTTTCAAGAGTTTTAATTTTGTTGACAGTTCGAGTTGAAAAAAAATGGTGAATCATTACACTCGAGTTTTGTATTTTCACTGTATGAAATGATTAGACGGTGATGGTTTGCTGATTTAAGCAAAGCAACAGCGGATACTTTGTGGTTATCGACTCGGGTGAAATTGTCGCTTCGCGACAATTGTTTATTCAAGAAAAATCATTCATCTATTATTAATCGATACTTTCGTAATCGTGTTTTTCTGCAATATGATCAATAAACGATACTTTTCTGAGCTTCGCATTTCGTTTTGGAATAATAGGGTAACCTTTGGCTTCGGCAAATACTTTTGTGAATTTTGCGCCGAAATATAGAATTGTTGCAACATAATAAATCCACAACAAAAGAATAACCAACGAACCTGCCGATCCAAAAATGGTAGAATATTTGGAGTTTGCGATATAAATACCAATTAAATATTTTGCAATAAAGAATAGAATCGCCGTAAAAAACGCTCCTACAAAAGCTTGTTTTGCTTTGATACGTGCATCGGGAAGAATCTTGAAGAGAATATAAAATATCAAAATCGAGATTGAAATACTCAATGTATTATTAAGAAGAATAACTGTGGTCTTCGTCATAATGGTATCGAGTTCGAAAAGACTGAAAATTTCTTCTCCAAAACTCATTAATATACTATTTAATATTACTGTTGCTATTAAAACTATTCCTAATGAAAGGATAATCAAAAATGAAAGCCCTCTATTTATTACAAATTTCAACCAAGCTCTACGAGGAACTGCTTCGACACGCCAAATAAGATTGAGACTATCTTGCATATCGGTGAACATTGTTGTAGAACCAAAAATCAAAATTCCGATACCTATATATAAAGCAAGCGAACTATCTCCTGAAATGGTAGAATTTGTAACAAAATTTTGTACAGCTAAAGCGACATCTGGACCAACAATATTTTTAAGCTCATAAAACATTCGGTTTTCGATAGCATCTTTCTTAAAGAATAAACTTGCACTGGAAATTACAATCAGAATTAATGGTGAAAGTGAAAACAATGCGTAATAAGTTAACGAAGCACTCAATTTCATAATTCGGTCCTCACCAAATTCAACAATTGTCTGTTTTAAAATATTAAAGTAGAATTTTAGTTGCTTCATTAAATTAATTACTTTAGAGATTAAAGATACAAATTCATAAAATCTATAACAAAAAAAAGACCATTCGATGAATGGTCTTTAAAAAAATATATTAAATCTTAGCTTACACTAACATTGTAACAGGATTTTCGATGTACATTCTTAATGTTTGTAAGAATTGTGCACCTGTTGCTCCGTCTACTGTTCTGTGATCACAAGCTAAAGATAATTTCATTGTGTTACCAACTACAACTTGTCCGTCTTTTACAACTGGTTTTTGAATAATTGAACCAACTGATAGGATACAAGAGTTTGGTTGATTGATAATCGATGTGAATGATTCGATTCCAAACATACCTAAGTTTGAAACAGAGAATGTTGATTTTTCCATTTCATCTGCTTTTAATTTGCGATCTCTTGCACGACCTGCATAATCTTTGACCTCAGCAGAAATTTGAGCAAATGATTTTTGATCTGTATTTTTAACAACAGGAACCAATAAACCATCTTCTACAGCAACTGCCACACCGATATTGATATCTCCATGTTGAATAATTTCTGTATCTGTCCAAGTAGAATTAACAGCTGGATGTTTGCGTAAAGCCATTGCACATGCTTTCACAATCATATCGTTGAATGAAATTTTCGTATCAGGCACCGAGTTTAATTGTTTGCGCGCAGCAATCGCATTATCCATATCCAACTCTACATTTAAGTAATAATGAGGAGCTGTAAATTTAGATTCAGCCAAACGTTTAGCGATAACTTTTCTCATTTGAGAATTTGGAATCACTTTATCTTCTCCAGAAACAAAAGTTTGAGCTGGTTTAACTGATTCAGATTTTGCTTCCGCTTTTGGTTGAGCAGATGGTTGATAATTTTCGATATCTTTTTTCACGATACGTCCATTATCACCAGAACCTTTCACCTCTGCTAAATTAATTCCTTTATCTTTTGCAATTGTTTTTGCTAATGGCGATGCAAAAATACGATCAGAAGAAGAAGTTTCTTCAACCTTATTATTTACATCTAATTGTACAACTACTGGTTTTTCGTCATCAACAACTTCTGTAGAAACTGCTGGTGCAGCAACTTTACCTCCGTTTGCTACAATTGCAGAAACGTCAGTACCAGCTTCACCAATAATTGCTAAAACAGAATCTACTGGTGCAGGCTCGTTCACTTTAGCTCCTTGATATAATAAAACACCATCAAATTCTGATTCGAATTCTTGCACTGCTTTATCTGTTTCAATTTCTGCTAAAATATCACCTTCCGCAACTTGATCTCCAACATTTTTGTGCCAAACAACTACAGTTCCTTCTTCCATTGTATCAGAAAGACGAGGCATTGTAATTACTTCCACATTTGCAGGAATTTCTACAACAGGTTTTGCTTCTTCTGTTTTTGTTTCGCTGGGAGTTGATTTTTCTTCTTTCACTTCAGTAGTTGCTTTTGCTCCACCTCCAATTAAACCTGAAATATCTTCTCCTTCATTTCCGATGATTGCTAAAATCTCATCAACATTTGTTGATACACCTTCTGCAACACCTTGATATAATAATACTCCGTCAAATTCTGATTCGAATTCTTGGATTGCTTTATCTGTTTCGATTTCTGCTAAGATATCACCCTCAGCAACTTTATCTCCTACATTTTTGTGCCATTTTACAACAGTTCCTTCTTCCATTGTATCGCTTAAGCGAGGCATTGTAATAATTTCTGCCATGGTTTTTAGTTGTTTTCGATTTTATCTAAGAATGGATAATTTTCTTCTGAATAGATATAATCATACATTACGTGTTCTTCTGGATAGTTAGAGTTTTCTGCAAATTCTGCACATTCTTCTACCATCACTTTTACTTCATCAATAATTGCATCTAATTGTTCTTTAGTTGCCCAATTGTTTACTAAGATATGATTCTCAACATTCAAGATTGGATCTTCTTGTTTGTACTCTTCCACCTCTTCTTTTGTACGATAAGGCTCAGCATCAGACATAGAGTGACCTCTATAACGATATGTACGTACATCTAAGAAAGTTGGTCCATCTCCACGACGCGCTCTTTCAATAGCTTCGTAAGCTGCTTCTGCAACTTTTACAGGATCCATACCATCTACAGGCATACAAGGCATTTCGTATCCTAAACCTAATTTCCAAATATCTTCGTGGTTAGCAGTACGAGAAACAGAAGTTCCCATAGCGTATTGATTGTTTTCGCAAACAAAAACAACTGGTAATTTCCAGTTCATCGCCATATTAAATGTTTCATGTAATGTCCCTTGACGAGTTGCGCCATCTCCCATTAAACAGATTGTAACACCATCGCGGTTGAAGAATTTATCACCAAAAGCAATTCCTGCTCCTAATGGAATTTGTCCACCAACGATTCCGTGTCCACCATAAAAATTATGTTCTTTACTGAAAACGTGCATAGATCCTCCTAAACCATGAGAAGTTCCTGTTTCTTTACCACATAATTCAGCCAAAATACGTTTTGGATCTACACCCAAAGCCATAGGCCAAACGTGACAACGATAAGCAGTAATCACATGATCTACACCAGGTTTCATTGCATGAATAAAACCAGCTGGTAAAGCTTCTTGTCCATTGTATAAATGTAAGAAACCTCTAATTTTTTGCTTTAAATATAATGAACGACACTTATCTTCGAAGCGACGCCAAAAAGTCATATCACGATACCATTGTAGGTACGTTTCTTGCGTTAATTTTTCCATAATTGCACAATTCCGTTGGAACAAATTTAAACTAATCTATTTAGTGTACAAAATTGCTACCCTAAAAATTCATCAGTAAAATGCAATGGAAGCAAATCTTTAGCAGAATTTATCACCAAAACATCACCTTCTTTTCCAGATAAAATAATTTCGATTGGTTGCGATTGTTTCTTTTCAATCTCTAAAATATATTGACGACACATCCCGCATGGAGGCAATGGATAATTGACATTTGGCGTAGAAACAGCCAATTTTTCAATCTTAATATTTGGGAAGTTTGCATTTACATAAGCCAATAAACCTCTTTCGGCACAAGTCCCGACTGGATACGAAGCATTTTCTTGATTTGAACTCGAAAAAATTTCTCCATTTTCTAATTGAACAGATGCACCAACATTGAAATTAGAATAAGGCGCATATGCATTCAACGAAATATCATAAGCCTCTTCTACTACTTTTTTTTGTTCTGCTGCAAGCTCAGATTTACTCTCGAATCGTTCAAATTCAAAAGAATATTTTTCTTTTTTCATATAGAATTTACACCAAAGTGTATTATTTAATTAATTATTAAATACTTAAATCCTCTCAGCTATTTTATTCAATAGAAAAAGGAAGTAAATTTATAAAAAAATATTTTATGTTAGTGAAAATTTTTGCAAGTGCTATTTTCGGAGTTTCCGCAAAAACAATTATTGTGGAAGTTAATATTGATCAAGGTGTCGGGTATCATTTGGTTGGTTTGCCCGATAGCGCAATAAAAGAAAGTAATTTTAGGATAAATGCTGCACTAAAAAATTCTAATTTGAAATTACCTGGTAAAAAAATCACGATTAATATGGCGCCAGCAGATTTACAAAAAGAAGGTTCTGCCTATGATTTACCAATCGCAATTGGAATTTTAGCAGCTTCGGAGCAAGTAAATTCTGAACAACTCCATAAATTTATAATGATGGGCGAATTATCGCTAGATGGTTCACTTCGACCTATAAAAGGTGCATTGCCGATTGCAATACAAGCAAAAGAAGAAGGTTTCGAAGGAATTATTTTACCCAAACAAAATGCAGACGAAGCAGCTGTTGTAGAAGGAATCGATGTTTTTGCGGTTAATAACATCAGAGAAGTTGTTGATTATTTTAACGAAGAAATCATTTTACAACCTCATCAAGTTAATTTAGATGATTATTTTTTTAGTGAAATGAATAATTATCCTTTCGATTTTGCTGATGTAAAAGGTCAAGAAAATGTAAAACGTGCGATGGAAATCGCTGCTGCAGGAGGACATAACATTATTTTGATCGGTCCTCCAGGAAGTGGAAAAACAATGTTAGCCAAACGAATTGCTTCAATTCTTCCGAAAATGACCGTACAAGAAGCGCTCGAAACAACAAAAATTCATAGCGTTGCTGGAAAATTATCTAACAAATCATTAATTGTAAGTCGTCCTTTTTCTAGTCCACATCATTCTATATCGGATGTCGCCTTAGTCGGCGGTGGTTCTTATCCACAACCTGGAGAAATTTCTTTGGCGCATAATGGTGTTTTGTTTTTGGATGAATTACCCGAATTTAAGCGAACTGTTTTAGAAGTTATGCGTCAACCTTTGGAAGATCGAGAAGTCACAATTTCGAGGGCAAAATTCACTGTGAATTATCCTGCGAGTTTTATGTTAGTAGCTTCTATGAATCCAAGTCCGAGCGGTTATTTTATGGATGATCCAAACAACACTTCCTCTTTAGCGGAAATGCAACGTTATATGAATAAAATTTCTGGACCACTTTTGGACCGAATTGATTTACATATCGAAGTGAATCCTGTTCCGTTTGATGATTTGTCGCAAGAACGTCGTGGCGAAAAAAGTGCTGTGATTCGTGAACGTGTCATTAATGCAAGAAATATCCAGACCAAACGATTTGAAAATACAAAAGTCCATTACAACTCGCAAATGGGACCAAAAGAGTTGGATACTTTTTGTGATTTAGATGATCATTCGAAGCATTTAATCAAAGTTGTTATGGAAAAATTAAATCTTTCTGCTCGTGCGTATGATCGAATTATTAGGGTTGGACGAACAATTGCAGATTTAGATAATTCTGAAACTATTCTTTCAAAACATATTAGTGAAGCTATTCAGTATAGAAGTTTGGATCGAAATCAGTGGATGTGAGTTTAATTATTAATGATGAATGATGAATTATGCGTTATGCAAAAAAAAGGAATCTCTTTCAAGATTCCTTTTCCATTTACTAAAATTCAAATTCACCAACCAAAATTCCTTCGCCGCCAGAATTTGGCTTGTTATTCTGGAAAGTAATCATTTTCTTCACTTGTTTTCCTGAGCTATACATCAAGTAAATCTCTGCCGAAATAGTTGTTGGCCCTGAAATACTCATTTGTCTTTCTCCGAAAAAATTCGTTTCTATTTTATATTTTCCTTTGATCGCTTTTTTTAACATAAATTGTTCTGGTCCGAAACCTTGCGTCACATCCTCACTCATTCGTCCACCAATCGCAGTTGTACGATGTCCGTAAAAACATTTCTCGCCATTTGGATCCGTCACCCACAAATCAATATCGGTCATATCTTTATTCCAATTCATCACCACACGAATATCAACCGGAATATCAACAATGATATCTTTATTAATTTTCGATAAATTCAATTCTTTTCGATGAAGCGAAATCAAATTATTAACTTCAGGAACAATAATCTCCGTAATATCTCGATCACGATTGGCAATTTCTACTGAATAATCATTCGTTAATACTTTATACAGATATTCTAAAGCCGATTGATATTGCTCATTGTCTTGTAACGCCAAGGCATAATCACGATAACTTTGTGCATCAAAAGGTCGCCAATCCAAGACTTTTTTTGTGATAAATAATTCGGTTTGATATTCTTCAATTTCTTTCAATTTGTATGCTAACATTTTATACAATTCTGCATCTTCTAAACCTAGATCTGCAATCGAGCTTAAAATTTTAAGACCAGTTTCTTTTTCTTTTTTCTGAAAGAAAAATGTTGCCACATCAAAATAATAAGCAGGCGTTTCGGCATAATCTTTTCTCAAATCTAAATAAGTTTGATATGGATTTTTAGACGCTTCTATCAACTTCATGTATTCTTTATCCGATTTTACATTGACTATTTTAATTTCCGGAACCGAAGCTGATGATTCATCCTTCATTTTTTTATCTGCAACAAAATTAGCCGAAGCATAACCTAAACTTCTCGATTCTCTTCTCACTCCATTTGCTGTAACTACCATAGCTTGTTCTGCACTAGATTCCATCTCCATTACAGCTGTTGTTCTAGGCTCTGGCATTACCATATTCACTTGTACAGTCTCTTCTAAATAAGTTGTAGAATCCCCAACAGGTTTTGGATATTTTGGTTTTATATATTTAAAATCTTTCTTCCACCATTCTTTCAATTCCTTTGCTTTCGCAATTGCATTTTTCAACAAATCAGCTTTTCGAGTTTCATTTTGTTCAAAACCTTGTTTCGATAATTTATTAAATTCACTTTGCAATTCCGCTGGTGGATTGATTTTATACTTTACATAATCCGAAACATTTTCCAAAACAATCAAACTTGTGTTCGAAGTTACGATAGAAAATTGTTTTCCAATTTCTTCAATTTCTGTTTTATGTTGTTCTAGATTCAGTTCTAAATAATTCACTTTACTTTGCGCCCAAATTTTACTAATTTCAAGATTTTGAGTTGCTTTACTCAAATCCAATTCTTTATTGAATTCCACTTTTCCGTTTCGTCCAAACATCATCATTAATTTTGCATTTGGATATTGAGAAATTCCCGAAATCGAAATTCCATTGTTCACATCATTTGTCGAAATTGGGTAAACTTCTCCCGCTGTATTATTGATAATTCCTAAGAATTGAACCGAACTTTCGTTGATTTGTTTGAACGCATTTTCTACAGAATTTTCATTTAGATTGATAAATTTTCCTCCAACTTTTTGCGCAATCATTTTCAAAACGCCATAATTAGAAGTCGGCGAAGATGCAATTGTATAAAAAGGTTTATCTATATTAAAAATATTCGAGCCAAAAGACGAAATTCCATCCGAAAACAAAAGATATTCGTCTGCTTTCAGATTTGTTGGAAGAATTTTCGCATAATTTGTTCCTCCATCATACGTCACATTTTCCAAATATTTTTTCAATTCTGACCAATCACCATTTTTAATTTGAAAAAATCTCGATTTTTCCAAAGAAAAATTCAATAACGAAACTTCAATATTTAGATTTTTTTGTTGAGAAATAATTTTATCTAAAAATTCTAACTCTTTTTGATGATTTCGTTTCAAACCACTCAACGAATTATCCCAAATAATTCCAATATTTTTTGACCAAACTTTTGGTTGAGATTTTGCATCAACCAATAAATTCGCATAAAAATAAACCGAACCATCTACATTTTTCTGAACAAAAGATTCTACATTATTCGGCGATTTCGGAAGATTAATAATCAATGATTTTTTAGGTGTAAAATCTGTTTTCGACAAATTTGCTTCATATATATTACTATTTTCCGAAAAATTGAACGAACCATCTGGCGTTTCAATCAATTGTGGTTTTCCAGCAGCATTGTACACTTTTGTTGTCAAATTAAACTTCGCAATTTTTTTCGAAGAATCTAACGGCAAATGATATTGATACGACGATTTATCCAATTTTAATTCTTGGTAATACGATAACTGAATCGTACGTGAACCTTTTGCTGGAATCGGAGAAATACGAGTTCGAAAATTATTTCCTTCTACTTTTTCGATGATTCCAGGGTCGATATTTTGCTTCTGAATACTTTCGAAAACCTCAACCGCACGCACTTTTGTAACAGGAACTGCATTTCGCAATTTTCCATTAATATCAATTGCATATCCACTAACAGTCGTGTTTTCGGGCAAAGGGAAAACTAAATTCCCTTCAAGATTTCGACTTGATGAATTTGTAAAAACTAAAGTTGTTGTCGTTTTGGCCAAATTTCCAAAAATCTCAACTTGCACATTCATCGATTGCAAACTCACAGAATTTTCGTCTGGGCGTTCACCAATTTCGATACGCGGAAATCCGATTCGAATATCTTGCGCATTTATTTTTGTAGAAAAAAACATTCCAACAAAAACAAAGAAAAAAGAAAATAACTTTTTCATATTGTTTGATTTGTAAGTTAGATGCAACAAATTACAAAAAGGTTGGTTGATGTGAAAAAGTTTTAAGTGTTGAGTTGTTAGTTATAAGTTTATTTCAGATTTCCCCTTTTGTCAGAATCACATTTACTTGATTCGCATTATCAAAATTATCTTTCTGAACTTGATTTTAGAATCGAATATTTTTTTACAAAATCAGAAATAAATCATTATATTTGATTGAATTACAATTTATAATAAAATGAAAAATATATTATATATAACGGGATTAGTTTTAATATTAACTTCAATTTTATTAATCTTAGAATTTTCTGATTCTAATAGAATGAGCTTAATTGCAGGAATGATTTTGCCAATAGGATTAGTATTTAACATTTTAGGTTTTACTTTAAAAACTAATCCACTAAAAGAATAATTTAATATTCTGCCATAAATATTAAATCGAAAAGCCAATTGCTCTTAGAAACAATTGGCTTTTTGATTTATTTTTTAATATCTATTTTCTCTCGCTCTTTATCTTCACTCACTTTGTAAGCTTTCAAGACTTCGCGAACAATTTTGTGTCGAACAACATCTTTATCATCCAAATAAATAAATCCGATATCTTTTACATCTTTCAATATATTAATCGCTTCACGTAAACCAGATTTTTGTTTTGGTGGTAAATCGACCTGACCAGGATCTCCTGTGATAATAAACTTAGAATTTTTTCCCATACGCGTCAAAAACATTTTCATCTGAGCATAGGTTGTGTTTTGCGCTTCATCAAGAATTACAAAAGCTCCGTCCAATGTTCGACCACGCATAAATGCTAAAGGCGCTACTTCTATCACTCCTTTTTCGGTATAAGACGAAAGTTTCTCGAACGGAATCATATCTTTCAACGCATCATACAAAGGTTGTAAATATGGATCTAATTTATCTTTCATATCACCTGGTAAAAAACCTAAATTCTCGCCAGCTTCTACGGCAGGACGTGTCATAATAATTCGGCGAACTTCTTTGTTCTTTAACGCTTGTACCGCCAACGCAACAGCAGTATAAGTTTTTCCCGTTCCAGCAGGCCCAATTGCAAACACCATGTCTTTGTTGTAAACAGTTTGTACCAGCTTTTGTTGATTAGGCGTTTGAGGTTTGATGATTTTACCATTTACACCGTGTACAATAATTTCGTCTTCTTTTTTTATTTGAAGCATTTCATTATTATCTTCGGTCATAATGATTTCGAGTTCGCGATCAGATAGTCGATTGTATTTGTGAATATGCTGAATTACTCGTTGCATTTTTTGGTCAAATACTTTCAGAACATCTTCATTTCCAAATACTGTTAACTCTCTTCCGCGAGCAACAATCTTTAATTTTGGATAATATTCTTTGATTCTTTTTAGATGTTCATTATTAGCACCATAAAAATCTTGAGCATTAATTTCGGCTAATTCAATATTAATTTCTGTCAAATGAGATTGTTTTTTTGGTTCACTTACACAAAAATAAAGAATAATAAACAATATATTTGCTAATTATTAGAGAATAGTGGCAATTATTACATTAACATCGGATTTTGGAGTCAAAGATTACTTTGTTTCTAGCGTTAAAGGCGCAATTCTAAAAGAATTGGCCGATGTTACAATTGTAGATATTTCGCATCATGTTAATCCCTATGATTTATCTGAAGCTGCCTATATCATTCGTAATTCTTACGAAGAATTTCCCGACGGAACTATACATATTATTGGAATTAATGCCTTAAGTACGCCTTATCAGAAGCCGATTTGTGCATTAATCAATCATCATTATTTTATTTGTGCAGATAATGGAATTTTATCCTTGATTTGCCAAAAAAATCAACCAGAAGAAATTTACGAAATCACTGCTTATCCAGAAGGAATAGACAGTTTATTTCCAATGAAAAATTGTTTTGTACCAGTTGCATGTCACTTGGCGCGCGGCGGAGTTCCTGCTCTTTTAGGGAACAAACGTACCGAAATGAAGCAATTGAATGAGTTGAAACCAATTTATCGCGATGATAAATATATCATAGGAAATGTGATTTATATTGATCATTTTGGAAATGTTGTGAGTAATATTTCGAAAGATTTTTTCGATGAAATTGCACAAGACAGAAAATATAAAATTTTGCTTCGTCAGAAAGATTTCTCGATGACCGATATTACTGTTATTTATGAGCATTACAACGAAGTTGTACAAGATTTTAACAAAGAAGTGCAAGCTTTTGGACGAACATTGTGTTTGTTTAATTCGGCAGGATTTTTAGAAGTTACTTTATACAAGAGTAATTCAACAATATCAGGAGGTGCAAATCAGTTAATGGGATTAAAGAAAAACGATACAATTACAATTGAATTTGAAAATTAACGCTGAGAAAATTTAGTATTAGAGAGTTTACAATAACTATATGACTTATAATTATTTAATATACAAAGCAATACACGTTATCTTCGTGGTAAGTTACTTTGCTGGTTTATTTTACATTGTTCGTTTGATGATTTATCATACAGAAACGCAACAAATGGAAGAACCAAAAAAATCAATTTTGCAGGATCAATATACCTACATGGAGAAAAAATTATGGAATGTAATTACCGCTCCTGCTTTGGTTATTTTGATTACAATGGGATTGAATATGCTTTACAAAAATCAAGGTTTATTACAAATACCGTGGATGAAAAGTAAATTAGGAATGATAAGTGTTTTATTAATTTATCATTTTTGGTGCTGGCGAACGTTGAAACAAATCCAAAATAAAGTTTTCAAATACACTTCTGTTCAATTGCGAATGATGAACGAATTGGCGACTATTTTATTATTTGTTATCGTGTTTGCTGTGATTCAAAAAACAGATTTTGGTCAAAATTGGTATTGGTCGATTGTCAGTTTCTTTGGTTGTGGTATACTACTTATGCTTATTGTGCGTTTAATTAATCGTAATAATAAAAAATAACATGTGGACAATCTTCAAAAAAGAGTTTTCCAATTTTTATTTAGGCTTCAACGCTTATTTAGCAACCGCAACATTTGTTATCGTTTCGGTTTTATTCCTTTGGTTTTTTGATAACGAATTCAATGTTTTCAATATTGGAAATGCTTCTTTAAGTAGTTTTTTCTTTGTTGGACCTTGGATTTTTCTATTCATGATTCCAGCTTTAACGATGAAATTAATCGCAGAAGAGCAAGCAAACGGAACACTATTGTGGTTATTCACACTACCTATAAAAAATAACCAAATTATTTGGGGCAAATATTTAGCAGTCGTTTCAGTTGTTGTTTTTTGTTTACTTTCAACTTTCTTGTTCACTATTACGTTGCAAGAATTTTTGATGCCCGAACAAGAATTAGATTACGGAACAATTTTTTCTGGTTATTTAGGACTTTTCTTTCTAGGAAGTTTATTCGCCGCAATTGGTTTATTTACTTCATCTATTACCAAAAATCAAGTAATGGCTTATGTTTTGGCGGTTTTCTTTTGCTTCATTATTTTTTATGGATTCGAAAGTTTAGCGTCATATAATTTACTTGGTTCGATGGATTTCTATGTTCAAAAAATTGGAAGTTTTACACATTACAACCAGTTTTTGAAAGGAATTATTGACACACGAGATTTACTTTACTTTTTGATTTTGATTGGAATCTTGAATCAAATTTCAATTGTTAATCTTGAAAATAAAAAATAGTGCCATGAAAAAATTAAACAAAAAACATCTAATTACTTTCATCGCATTTATCGCGCTTTTTATCATTGCTCAATTTTTTTATACGCGAATTGACATGACAAAAGACAAACGTTTTACGTTAACTTCTACAACCGAAAAGTTAGTAGAAAATGTAAAACAACCGCTTAAAATTGAAATTCTTTTGGGTGGAGATTTAACAGGTGATTACAGAATTTTGAAGAACGAAATTCAATTTTTATTAGACGAACTTCGCGAAAAAAATAGTAATATTTCTTATTCTTTTGTTGATCCTGTCGATTTAGGACAAGCCGAATTAGAGCAAAATAAATTAGCTCCAGTTCCAATTAAAACAGACAAAGGAATTTTGAATGTTTATCCGTATGCAAAATTAACTTACGGTGACAAATCGACTTATATGGAGGTTTTAGTGAATGACCCTTCTACTCCATTTGAAAAATTAGCATTAGCATCTACTGAAAAATTAGAATATTTATTTGCCGAAAAAATTCAGAAAGCAACCAATTTTGAGCGCAAGCGTATTGGTTTCATTGTTCATCATGACGAATTACCTGAAGCAAATATTCAAGGGTTAGGCTCTGCTTTGTCAGAAAAATATGATGTGGAGATTTATCTAAATCCAATTGCAAACAAATCGTTTTCTTTACAGCCTTCTGATTTCGATAGTTTGAAACGTTTTGATGCCTTGATTGTAGCAAAACCTACATTACCTTTTTCTGATATGGATAAATTGGTTTTGGATCAATATATCATGAATGGAGGAAAAATGATGATGGCTGTTGAAACTGTGGATGCTGAAATGGACTCTATTTTCCGAAGTGGAAAAATCGTTGCTTTTCCAAGAGATTTAAAGTTAAATGATTTCTTATTCAATTATGGTGTTCGTATTCATCCGGCTGTTATAAAAGATATGAATGGTGCACAAATTGTTTTGGCAGATGGCGAAACAGCAGGAAATACAAGTTACAATTATTACAATTGGCCTTATTTTGAGTTAGGAATTAAAGGAGAAGAAAACCCAATTACAAGTTCCATAGATCCTGTTTTATTTCAATTTGCGAATCCGATCGAATTACTGAAAAATCCAAATATCAAACAAACTGTTTTATTAAGTTCTTCTGAACAATCAAGTTTGAAACCTGCTTTAAATTATATTCAATTAAATGAAGTCGAAATCGAGAATCCTGAAGAATATAAAATGGGAAAAATTCCGATGGCAGTTTTGTTAGAAGGTAATTTCAATTCGGCTTATGCTTCGCGTTACGAACGTAAAGAATTTCCGAATTTCAAGCCAAAAACTACCGATGGTAAAATGATTGTCATTTCGGACGGAGATGTTTTAAAAAATGCTTTATGGAGAGGAATTCCAATGCAATTAGGAGAAAATAAATTTTCGGTTCGTCCAGATAATCCAGATGGAAAACCGAAAACATACGCCAACCAAACATTTATAATGAATGCAATGGATTATTTATTAGGTGATACTGATTTCTTGGCTTTACGCAATCGTAAATTAGAAATTCCGTTGTTAAGTGAAACAACTGTTTTACAAGAAAAATCGACTTGGCAAATGATGAATTTACTTGTTCCAACTGCTATTATTGGTTTATTGGCTGGAATTGGATTTTGGATTAGAAAGAGAAGATATTCTTAAAAAAACGAATTTCGAAGCTCGAGTTTCGAGTTTCGAAAATTAATAAAATGCAATAGGGATTGAAGTGGAAATCCTTTTTTGATAACTGAGCGAAGTCGAAGTTTGAGAAAAAGATTGGAACGAAAAGCCCGCCCGAAGGGATTGCCCAAAAACTAAAAAACCTCTCAAATTCTGAGAGGTTTTTATATGTAAAGTTGTGACGATTTTACTCTAAGTGCATAAACGCTTTTTTACTCAAAAGGCGCTCCTCGCTTTCTACGTGGTTATCATCAGGCACACAACAATCCACCGGACAAACTGCCGCACATTGTGGTTCTTCGTGGAAACCTTTACATTCAGTACATTTATCAGGAACGATGTAATAAACCTCATCACTCACAGGATCTTGCACCGCATCAGCGTCAAAAGTTGCGCCGTCTACGTTTACAATTGTCCCGCTAAGAGAAGTTCCATCAGAATATTTCCAATCTACCGCAGCTTCATAAATCGCGTTATTTGGACATTCTGGCTCACAAGCTCCACAATTTATACATTCATCTGTAATAATTATAGCCATTGTATCTGTTTTTTTATTTCCTACATTTGCAACTACAAAATTACATTTAATTTTCAGAAAAAATGACATTTGAACAAAGGATTTCAGCATTTAACGAATTGGGGCAGTTTTTTAATTTTATTATAAATAATGATTCAATTAAAGACGCGGAACTGACAGAAAAATTCGTAAATTGGAAAGAAGAAGCTGAATATGCGGTGAGCGATGCAGAAGCCTACAACAATTGGTTTACAAAAGATAATATTACGTTAGCCTTGAAAAGTTGGGCAGAAGCTTTAACGGAAGAAAATTTATTGGCTTGGACGAAAGATTATCCATTTGCTGAAACATCAAAAAATGTTGGAATTATCATGGCAGGAAATTTACCTTTGGTTGGTTTTCATGATTTGCTTTCTGTTGTTATTTCTGGAAATAATGCCTTGATTAAAACTTCGTCTAAAGATGATAAATTAATCAAATTAGCGATAAAATATTTGTATTCGATTGATGAAAATTTCAAATTGATTATTCAAACTGTTGAACAATTAGAAAATTATGATGCAGTTATTGCAACTGGAAGCAATAACACAGCACGCTATTTTGAGCAATATTTTGGTAAAGTTCCTAACATTATTCGTAAAAATAGAACTTCGGTTGCTGTATTAAATGGTTCGGAAACTGATGAAGAGTTGAAAAAATTGGGTAACGACTTATTTATTTATTTTGGATTAGGTTGCCGAAATGTAACGAAACTTTATGTAAAAGATAAAGCCCAATTACCAAAAATATTCGAAGCTATTTTTTCATGGGGCGATGTGATTAATCATCCTAAATACGCAAATAATTACGATTATAATCGTGCAATATTTTTATTAGGAAAAGATGAGTTTTTAGACAATAATTTTGTTCTAATGAAAAAAGATACAGCTTTACATTCTCCAATTGCAGTTGTAAATTTTGAAGTTTATAAAGATATAAATGATGTTAAAAATTATTTGATCGAAAATGAAAATCAAATACAATGTGTGGTTGGAAATGACATGAAAGACAATTCGAATTATGTTGAATTTGGGCAAACTCAATTCCCAAAATTAACTGATTATGCCGATAATATTGATACGCTGAAATTTTTGACGGAGTTGTAGATATTAGAAAGGTAAAATTTATACTTATTAAAAACATATGTCTTGTTGAACTCGTTTCAACATCACAGCCAAATAATAAATAAACAAAAAGAGAATC